>JASMER010000240.1 GCA_030752195.1 Gammaproteobacteria bacterium | reverse complement strand
AGTTGGTGGAACAAGAAGTTTCGGAGGATGCGAAGCTGGTCAAGCGGTTGTTCCAGTACACGTATGATCCAGCTGACACGAATGACTTGCAGTCAGCCGGCGTTCACAAGTGGCGTATAGTGGGTGCTGTTCTGAAGCCGACTTTTGTCGTCATGCTGCTGAGTCTGATTATTGGAGAATTTGTCTCACCCCCGCTGGAGGAATTTGCTAATGCGAACAAGGCAGTCCAGCTGAGTGGGTCGACCTCGATCAATTCCGAGGGAGGAACCTGGCGCAAGATCGGTGATGACTACATACACATTAATGCCATTGCACCGGGAGGTGAGCAGCTGATTGGGGTGAGCAGATATCGCATCAACGAACGGCGTGAATTGAAGTCTGCCAGCTTCGCAGAGTCTGGTGAATATGTCTCCACGGCGGCTGGGGGCGGTTGGCGTATGGTGAATGTGAGCGAAAGCCTATTCGCGGAGACGAAGGTTATTTCCAGCTGGTATCTTCAGGAGGATTGGCAGGCCGACCTGTCTCCGGAGTTGCTTCGTGTGTTACTGGTGGAGCCGGATAAACAGTCGCTTTCCGGCCTTTACCGTTTCGCTCAGTTCTTTTCCTCAGAAGGGCTGGACAGCGGTGTTTACTTTCTCGCGTTCTGGAAAAAATTGCTGCAGCCGCTGTCCACTCTGGCGCTGGTTGTGCTCGCGATTTCTTTTGTATTCGGACCGCTGCGGGAGGCGACCATGGGTTTCCGGATCTTCGTTGCGATTGGCACCGGGTTGGTGTTCACTTTGGTACAGCGCATGATTGAACCGGTGAGCCTGATCTATGGCATCAGCCCGCTGATGGCAGTACTAACGCCGGTGGCTTTATGTGCGCTCGGCGGTGCGTTTCTGATGCGACGGGTTGCCTGAGCACTGGTATTGAAAAGTTACTTTTTCTCGCGGGAATTCTGATGTCTGAATCCAAACCCATTTATATCTCATACGCAGGCCCTTCTCTGCTTGAGACGCCTTTACTGAACAAAGGGTCAGCGTTTTCTCATGAAGAGAGACGCAGATTCAATCTGATTGGTTTGTTACCTCCCGTTTATGAAACTATCGAGGAGCAGGTTGAACGCTGCTATCAGCAGTACTGCAGTTTTGACGAACCGATCAACAAGCACATTTACCTCCGGGCCGTTCAGGACAACAACGAGACGCTATTTTATCGCCTGCTGTCAGGGCACCTAGTGGAGATGCTCCCGATCATTTATACCCCTACTGTCGGTGATGCCTGTGAGCATTTCTCTGACATCTATCGCAGTGCCCGCGGCATCTTTGTTTCTTATGACGACCGTGAATTTCTGGATGAAATATTGCGCTGCGTTACAAAGGATAAAGTTAAAGTGGTGGTGGTGACCGACGGGGAACGGGTGTTGGGACTGGGCGACCAGGGGGTTGGCGGCATGGGTATTGCGATCGGCAAGCTGTCCTTGTACACCGCCTGTGGTGGTATCTCTCCAGCTTACACGCTGCCGGTTGCACTTGACGTGGGCACAAACAATCGGCAGGCCCTTGAAGATCCAATGTACATGGGGCGACGGTCTCCTCGAGTCAACGCTTCTGAATACAGCGCATTTGTTGATGGTTTTATCGACGCTCTGCAGGCGCGGTGGCCGGGGGTTTTGATTCAGTTCGAGGATTTTGCCCAGCCCAATGCCATGCCCTTACTGCAGCGGCATCGGGAGCGGGTGTGCTGCTTCAATGATGATATCCAAGGAACAGCCGCGATTGCCCTCGGGTCACTGTTGGCAGCCTGTAGAAAAAAGGCTGAGCAGTTGTGTGATCAGCGGGTTGTCCTAGTGGGAGCCGGATCCGCTGGCTGTGGCATCGCCGAGCTGATTATATCGGCAATGGTTGAGCAGGGTCTCGACGATAAGGCCGCCCGTCGACAGATTTTTATGGTGGACAGGGAAGGCTTACTGGTGGAAGGCTCTAAAAATCTGAGAGATTTTCAGGCGCGCCTGGTTCAGAGTCGGAGCGAAATCGCATCCTGGTCATTGACTGAACCGGGCTCCAATCCCGGTTTATACGATGTTATGGTCAACGCCGACGCGTCGGTGCTGATCGGTGCATCGGGCATTTCGGGTCTGTTCACGGAAGCTGTGATAAAGGCCATGTATGACACCTGTCCAACTCCGATTATATTCCCTCTCAGTAATCCCTCGAAACTGGTCGAGGCGCACCCTGCAGACGTGCTTAAGTGGACCAAAGGCCAGGCAATCGTCGCTACCGGAAGCCCTTTTGGCCGGGTCAACTTTGAGGGCCGCAGCTTCGAGATTTCCCAGTGTAACAACAGCTATATTTTTCCTGGGGTCGGCTTGGGGGTGATTTCTGCCATGGCATCGAGAGTGACAGACAAGATGCTCATGGTCGCCAGCAAAACGCTCGCGGATTTGGCGCCAGCGGAGGATGCCCTTGAAGACGGCATCCTGCCGCCGCTGACCTCACTGACGGTAATAAGCAAGGAGATCGCGTTGGCCGTTGCTCGCGTCGCTCAGGACGAAGGTTGGGCGCTTCGCACCAGTGAGGAAGAGCTCAAAGGTCACATTGAGCGAAATTTCTGGAAGCCGGAATATCGCGAATATCGTCGCGTAGCGATGCGCGCAAGATAGCTCTGCGTGACTGCTGTTGTAGGCGAAGACCTCCGGTAGCATCTTAAGCAGCGGCGAGTTCTTTTGAAGTGAATCTTCAAGCTTAATGTCATCCAGACCGGCCTAATCGAACGGATCTTCCATGTC
>JASMER010000023.1:15511-15767 GCA_030752195.1 Gammaproteobacteria bacterium | reverse complement strand
GATTGTAGTATTGAATCAAAAACGTTAAGGCCGATGTCAACGAGGAACATCGGGGTCCAGAAGAAAAAGACTGAGCGAAGCATAGTTGTGAGGAAGCTGAAAACCAAGAGTTGTCTGTAAATGGGTAAGCCAAGCAAAGCTTTAATAACTACCTTAATACCGGGTTCATTTTCTTCGCCATAATCCGCAATTTGTCTCTTTTCGTCATTGCCTTTTGAAAGTGTGACATCGGGCAGCACATCCTTTGGACTGCTTT
>JASMER010000023.1:0-15501 GCA_030752195.1 Gammaproteobacteria bacterium | reverse complement strand
AATATAGCTGACCACACGAATATTGCTGTCAAAACCAAAGCTGGATAAATAAATAAGCCTTGCCACGATACATTTCGGTATACGAGGTATGCGGCAAATAGAGTGGCGGCTATGCCCCCAAACTGAAAATTTACACTTATAAGCCCCATGATGGTGCCGTTTCGTTCTGGTGGATACCAGTTGCCAATAGTCTTAGTTAGACCACCCCATCCCATGGATAAGAAGTATCGGCACATACACCAAATAATAATAAAAGCTGTCAGGCTAGAGGATAGCGCGAACATTAAGTTCCAAAAAACTGCACCCGCCATTCCAATCAGGAAAATGCGGCGCCCTCCCACTTTGTCAGCTAAAGGTCCGTTAATGAATTTGCCGGTCGCGTAGGCTATTTCAGATAAGGATGCGATTAGACCCAACTGTGTGTTGGAATATCCGAATTCCTGCTCTAGCAGAGGAAATGCCGCCGACAGATTTCCTCGGCACAAGTAGTAACCCACGTAACCTATCAGGCAAACCCAGAAAGTTGAGAGTCTCCATCGGACTAGTTGTCTTTGCTGTTCGCCGGAAACCGGAGTTCGCACTCCGGTGGCATTCGTGTAAAAGGTCAATGGATAATATCTTTCAGGTGTGAGAAGGATTTGTCCGACAAGATAAATAATCAGGGGCAATCATTTCATGATATGCCCCTAACAACCTAATCATTGAGAGTCTTGCTATGTGCTAAATACTAGCTCTAAACCTCCTGATCATGAACTGATTGCCCGTTTAACCAGATTCTGCATCAAGGGTACTTTGAAGCCATTGTGCGCCAGGGTACGCGCTCCCGTGGTACTCAGCTCTTTAACTGCTTCAGCGGTGTCGGCGGTTCTTCTGCTTCCGCGGATGGCATTTTCGACCTCGGTCAAGCGGCGCGGTGTTGTTTGCACGGCACCGACGACAATTCGGGAATCCTCGATCTGACCGTCAATGGTTTTAAATGCGGCCGCGACATTCACCAGGGAGAAATCCCACACATTTCGGTCGGCAACTTTCTCCCAGTAGAACTCCGCGTTAGCCCAGGCGGAAGGAATTCTGACTGACGTCAGTATGTCCCCGGGACGCAGAACCGTCGTGTTTTCAATGTCATTAGCCGGGCCCACGAAAAAGTCCCTTGCAGCAATCACCCGCTCGCCGTTGAGATTCTGAACCACCATAGAGGCGTCCAGGGCAACCAGTGCCGGCGCGGTATCGGAGGCTCCGGCCGCGACACAGCGGCTCTGATCGAACAGAGCGTGTTCCCGGTTCATGCCCTGCGGTGTGTCCGCGTAGCAGAGGTTTCCCCCGGCTCGGTAACAGGACAATCCTCGCCGATAGTACCAGCAGCGAACGTCCTGACTGACGTTGCCGCCCAGAGTACCGATATTCCGGATCTGCGGGCTGGCCACGACACCAGCCGCGTCGGCTAGCAGCGAATAGCTACTGCGGATAAGGTCGCTCGTTGCGACCTCGCTCAGCGTGGTCAGCGCACCGATTTCGATGCCGTCTGCGGTTTCACGAACCCCGCGTAGTGACTCAATAGCGCTCAGATCAATCAGTGCGTCAGCGGACTTGGCGCGATCTTTCAACCAACCGTATGTGTCTTGTCCACCGCCCACCAGCCAGCCTCTTTCGGCGAGGCGGTCAGCAATCGCAAGCGCATCTTCAACCTGCACCGGCTGATACAGTTCCATGTTTGGCATTACGTCATGTGATGGCATAGTTCACCTCAGAAAGTATTTGTCTTTAACGTCCCTGAACCGGAGCTGTAGCTGTTACCGGCAAGGTGGTCGATGATCATGTCGGTGGTTACTGGGGCCGTGTTGAACAGGTGTCCGCCCAGCGCATCACGCAGCGCACTTGACAGGGCCGCTGCGGCGGCGCCCTGTGTAGGTTCGCCGATCCCGCGACCTCCTGTTGGATTTTGCGGATCCGGGATGTTGACACCTTGAGCGATTGTATCGACAGGAACGTCCATGTTAGTTGGCGGCTTGCACTGATACAGCCCGGTGTTGGCCGGAAGCCCGTTTTGCGGATCATAGACATGCTTCTCCAGCCCAGATAATCCGACTCCCCAGACCGCACCACCGCGCATTGCGTTCTCAAAGTTCTTGGGATGCACAACGGTACCGCAGTCGGCAACGGAGGCGTAATCAACTATTTCGTACTTACCGGTGTCGATATCCAGTTCAATTTCCATAAACCCGATCACGTTGCCGGGCGGTTGACCGACGCCGGGAATATTGTCTTTGGCAACGCCCACCAAGCCCGAGCCGGACAAGCCTTGAACGGCGATTTGTGTCAGCGGGTTGATATCATCAGGATACTCCTCACCGCTGAATTTACCGCCCAGTTCCATGGCGCGCCGGGCGGCTTCTGCATAGGTTAGTCCCTGAGTACTGTCAGCAGTTTTGAAAACGCGCTCGTCGCCGATCTCGTAGTCTTCCGCTGTACCACCAAAATCCATGGCGGCGATCTCTTTCATCTTCGCGATGGCGTCCAGCGCAGCAACCCAGTTGGTCCGAGTGTGCGTGAAGATTGTGTTGGATCCGCCTTGACCTGAGCTATGAGGCAGATAGCGGTCCGAACGGCCTCGGACGATTTCGCAGCGCTCCCACGGGATTTGGAGAGCCTCGGCGGCAGCGCGACACGTTGCGGCGTAAGAGTAGGTGCCCAGATTTCCGACACCACTGTGAATGTAAAGTCTGCCATCGGTCCCGATACGCAGCAGTCCGTCGTAGCCCCGGCCGCCTGCGCCATGATAGCCGAGCCCGACACCAATACCGCGACGCTTGCTGCCACCGAGATCCTTGGGTTGGCTGCTTCTTTCTGTCCAGTTGAATGCCCGTGCGCCCTGATCGAGTGCTTCGCGGACGAATGCGCTGGTCACAGGCCCCTGACCACCACCCTGAAATCCGTCGCTGTCGAGGACGTTGCGCTTGCGGAACTCGACGCGATCCATGCCGATCGCCTCTGCTAGCTTATCAGTCATAGGCGCGAGTACGGCAGCCATTTCGTTCTGCCCCGGGCCCCGCTGAGCACCGCGCGGTGTGGTGTTGGTGTAAACCGATATGTGCCGGAAACGCATGTTTTCCGGTTGGTAAGCCACGGTGACGTGTTGCGCGGATGAATTTCCGCTGCCACCGCCGGTCATGCCGCCATCATTGACAATAACCAGATCAACCGCAGACACCTTGCCATCTTCCTTGACGCCGGTTTTGATCCAGCCCTGCATGCCGGAGCGGGCCGAACCGATGTAAAACTCCTGCTCTCGCGTTATTCGAAGTTGCACCGGTCGATTCAGAACCCGGGAAAAGTTGCCGGTTATCGCCATGTAGGGATAAGGCCCGATTTTGGAGCCAAAGCCGCCGCCCGTCGCCTCGTTGATAAAGACCAGATCCTCCAGCGGGATATTCAGCATGCGGGCCAGACCCGCGTTATTGGCACTCTGGCTCTGGGAAGAACCGTGGAAATAGCATTTCCCGTTTTCCCAGTAAGCCATACAGGTTCTTGCTTCAAGAGAATGGTGCGGATAGCCCATGGTGACAAACGGCTCTTCGATGATCGCTGTAGCCTCAGCAAAGCCCGCTTCGATATCGCCGAAGGACCATTCATTAGTGAATTCAGCACCGACCGGTTCCTGACCCGCCCGGAGCGCATCAATGGCGCTTTGCGGCCATTTGATGCTTTTGATCTGGGCGCCGACGATTGGAGAGCCTTCCGGACCTTCTTCCTGCGTTCTCACCAGCGCATTGCCTTCAGGATAGGCATCCGGACCATTGGGGGAGAGACTCACCAGAGGGTCGACGACGAAATCCCGGCGCTCGAAATCAATTCGAATGCGGTCAAGTGCAGTTTCGGCGATTTCTTCAGAGGTTGCCGCTACTGCCAGAATTGGTTGGCCGACATAGGTAATGTAGTCCGACGCCAGAGCTGGATTGGCCGGGGGCATGACAGGTGGCAGATCATCGGCAGTAAATACCCCTACCACGCCGTCCATACGAAGCGCAGCAGTAGCATCGATACTCACCACTCTGCCCGAAGGCATTGGACTGGTCAGTAGTCGAGCAAAGACCATACCTTCGGCTTTGTAATCTTCCGCGTATTTGATCTCGCCGGTGACCTTGCCGGGTACACAGGGCGGTGTGAAATCTTTTCCTATATGTGTACTCATGCTATTTGCCTCGAGGCGCGTAAAACGCCATTGATGTAATGTTCATAAGCGCCACAGCGGCACAGGTTGCCCGACAGACCGGCACGTACTTCCTCGCGGGTCGGTCTGGGATTGCTATTTAGCAGCGCAACGGCTGACATCACCTGGCCGGGTGTGCAGAAACCGCACTGCGGAGAATTCTCATCGATAAATGCCTGTTGAACGGCATGTAGCGTTCCGTCAACCGATTTGATGCCCTCGATGGAAACTACCGCTTTGTCCTTGACGTTATGAGTTAGCACCGAGCAGGCGTAATTTGCCACGCCGTCGACCAGTACGGTGCATGCGCCGCATTCTCCGCGATTACAACCGATTTTGGTGCCGGTCAGATCGAGCTTGTACCGCAAGGTGTAGGCAAGTGTTTCCGATGGCATGACATCGACTGGGCGTGTGCGTCCGTTAATGTTGAGATTTATCAAGCGCTCGGCAGTTCCTGCCCCATTTTGTGCGTTGGCGAGATAAACTCCGGCACCTGTTGTTGCGGCAGCACCGGAGAAGATGACTCCCTTGATAAAACGTCTGCGTGTTAGTTTAGAATTCACTGACATTGCTCCGTTTGTGGGTTAACGAGCGCACACGCGGCGAAGGGCTTTGGTATGCGAATTTTCCCAGATTTACCTGGTGTTTCAGAACCCTCCGAGGCTAAGCTCTTTACGCGATAAAAGCAACAAAGTCGCGAATCAGACATGCCCAGACCTCGCAGCCGTAGCAGCCTGTGAGCACTTTGAGCGAAAATATTACACACTGTAACAATCACAAACGGGTCCTGAGCTGACACGCACTTTCTCTTTCGTAAAATCCTCTCTTCACAGACGCGCGATTCCAGAGCAGAATCGGGGTCATTAGCTGATTAAGTTCATTCACAGCGGTGCGAAAGAGTCATTCGTTTGTCAGGAATCAGAAAGGAACCACAGCTTGTGAAACGCTCTGACAAAGACCAATACCATCCCGCAATCGCAGCGTTCGTGGTCTGCGCTGTTCTGGGTCCGCATTCAGCACAGGCGCAAACGCCTTCCTTTACAGAGGCAATGATGACTGCGGCCGAGCGCAGTCACTACGAACGCACCTCTACGTTCAATGAAGTCATTGGAGTGCTGGATGCGCTGGACAGTGAGACTGACCTGATGCATCGCGAAACCTTGCTACTGACCCGGGAAGGGCGTGATGTGCCCATCGTTGTGCTGGCAAGCCCGGCAGTGTCCTCGCCGGCGCAGGCTGAAGCCAGTGGCAAACCGGTGATCTATATTCAGGCAAACATTCATGGTGGCGAAGTGGAGGGCAAGGAAGCTTCGCTGATTGCGATGCGCGATATTTTGTTCGGAGACAAGCAGCATCTGTTGGACAACCAGATATTGATTTTTGTGCCGATTTACAATGCCGATGGCAATGACGCCATGAGGGAGAATTCCCGGCCTAATCAGGAATTGAGTCCGGTCATGACCGGTGTTCGGACAGCCCATGGATATGACCTGAACCGGGACGGAATGATTGTTGAGGCAGATGAGACGAAAGCGCTCTTCAGAAACGTGATTCAGCGCTGGAACCCGGACCTGCTGGTAGACCTACACACGACTAATGGGACCTGGCACGGGAATTCGTTGACCTATGCTCCGTCCTACGCGACGGCGGGAGACGCGAGCACATCAAGCTACACCAGTGAAGTCATGCTACCGGCGCTGAAGCAAAGTGTGAAAGAGAAATTTAGCCTCGATATAGACTGGTACGGTGGCTATGACTATCGCAGCTGGCCGCCCACCGAATTACGCACTTATAATCATGCGCCAAGATACCTCACCAATTACATGGGGCTGCGGAATCGCATGGCGATTCTCAGTGAAACGTTTTCCCATGATCGGTTCTATAAACGGGTGCATGTGGCGAATGTCTTTATTGAGGAAATTCTTGAATATACCCACCAGCACGGCAGAACCATACAGCAGATTAACCACGAGGCTGACCGAAGAGTCGCCACCACCGCCATTGGTCAGCAAAATGGCGTGCAGTTTTCCATGGTGCCCCGTGAAGAGCCGCTGGATCTGCTGACTTATCGTTACATTCCTTATCATAAGCCGGACGGGTCGACGGATTTTGTGCGCAGCGCAGAACTGGTCACCATCGCCGGGGTGCTGAATTACAACCGGTTCGAGTCCAGACAAACGGCACTGGTGCCGAGTGCCTATATGTTCAGCGCTGCCTTCACTGGCCTGGCAGAAAAACTTCAGGAGCATGGTATCTGGGTTGAAACCCTGGAGGCAGATGCCGCATTCCCAGGAAAGCAGTTCATGGTGCGCGAGGTCGGCAAGCGGAATACAGTGCAGAATGGCCACACCAACAGTCTGCTGAGTGGCGAATTCGTCGACATCACGAAAACTTTTTCACGTGGGGATTATGTGGTCTCAATGGATAGCCCGCTGGCTAACCTGATTTTCTACCTGCTGGAGCCTGAGTCTGACGACGGTCTGGCCTACTGGAATCTGTTTGATGACTTTCTTGACGAAGCGCTCAGTTTGTCAGAGTCAGTTGAGTATCCGATTTTTAAAGTGCGCTGAGTCTGCGGTATCGGGATTTGCGCGTTCAGAGATTACTAGTGCAGAGGCGTTTAAAGCACTTTTTTGAGGAAGGAGCCGGTGTGTGAGTTTGTGTCACCGGCTACCTGCTCCGGGGTGCCTTGCGCGATGATCTGGCCTCCGCCGCTACCGCCTTCCGGGCCCAGGTCCACCAGCCAGTCGGCTGTTTTGATCACATCGAGGTTGTGCTCGATTACTACGATGGTGTTGCCCTGATCTCTGAGGTGGTGCAGCACCGCCAGCAGCTGTTTAATGTCATGGAAATGCAGCCCGGTGGTCGGCTCATCGAGGATGTATAGCGTTTTGCCGGTATCGCGTTTGCTGAGTTCCCTGGACAGTTTGACGCGCTGGGCTTCGCCCCCCGACAGCGTTGTGGCAGCTTGCCCAAGGCAGATATAGGAGAGCCCCACGTCAATAAGAGTCTGCAGTTTGCGCGCAATAGCTGGGACAGCATCGAAGAAATTGCGGGCGTCTTCGATTGTCATTTTGAGAACTTCGTTAATGTTCTTTCCTTTGTAGGTGACCTCCAGGGTCTCCCGGTTATAGCGCTTGCCCTGACAGACATCACAGGCGACATATATGTCCGGCAGAAAGTGCATCTCCACCTTGACCACACCGTCACCCTGACATGCCTCGCAGCGACCTCCCTTAACGTTGAAAGAGAATCGTCCGGGTTTGTAACCACGGCTACGAGCTTCCTGTGTGCCGGCAAACAGCTCTCGCACGGGGGTAAAGATGCCGGTGTAAGTCGCTGGATTGGATCGAGGTGTGCGGCCGATCGGGCTCTGATCAATATCCACGACTTTGTCTAGATGCTGGAGGCCTTCAATGTCTTCATATGGCGCTGAGTTCAGAGTAGAGGCCTTGTTTAGTTTGGTCGCGGCTATCGGATAGAGGGTGTTGTTTATTAGAGTGGATTTACCCGACCCCGATACGCCAGTGATGCATGTGAACAGTCCGATCGGCAGGCAAAGGTTCACGCCCTGAAGATTGTTACCTGTGGCACCGGATAAGGTCAGAAGTTTTTTTTGGTCTCGCTCGTTGCGGCGTGCAGGAATAGCGATGGTTTCTTTGCCGGACAGATATTTCCCTGTCAGTGAGGTGGCTGATTTCTTGATTGCGCTCAGCGGACCCTCCGCCACGATCTCGCCGCCGTGAACCCCTGCTCCGGGACCGATATCGATGATGTGATCCGCACTCATGATGGCTTCTTCATCGTGCTCTACCACAATGACTGTATTGCCGAGATCGCGCAGGTGAAACAGTGTGTTGAGCAAACGGGTGTTGTCGCGCTGATGCAGGCCGATTGACGGTTCGTCGAGGATATACATGACCCCGACCAACCCGGCTCCGATCTGGCTAGCCAGCCGGATCCGCTGCGCCTCGCCTCCGGAGAGGGTCTCCGCGCTCCGGCTTAGGGTCAGATAATTCAGGCCAACGTCGACCAGGAATTTCAGCCGGTCCTGCAGTTCCTTGAGCACTTTCTCAGCAATTTTTGCCTGTTTGCCCGCTAATTTCAGATTGCCGAAATAGTCAGCTGCTCGGGCGACAGTCATCTCTGTGATGCTGGGCAGATTTGCGCCCTCGATGAGCACATGGCGGGCATCTTTACGAAGTCGGGTGCCTTCGCATTCTGGGCAGGGCTGAGAACTCATGTATTTCGCCAGCTCTTCGCGAACCATAGACGATTCGGTTTCACGGAAACGACGTTCCATGTTGGGCAGTATGCCCTCGAACGGCCAGCTCCTGATGTAGGTGTTGCCACGGTCATTGACGTAGCTGAACTCTATGACTTCTTTGCCGCTGCCGTAGAGGATGATTTTCTGGATCTTTTTCGGCAATTGGTTAAACGGTGTGTCCACCGCAAAGCCATAGTGGTCAGCCACTGAGGCGATCATCTGAAAATACCAGACGTTTCGCCTGTCCCAACCTCGAATCGCACCCTCTGCCAGTGTCAGGCTGTCATCCGTGATGACGCGTTGTTCATCAAAAAACTGCTTGAGGCCGAGGCCATCACAGGTGGCGCAGGCGCCAGCAGGGTTGTTGAATGAAAACAGCCTGGGCTCAAGTTCAGAGATGCTGTGACCGCACTTGGGGCAGGCGAATAGCGCGGAGAACAGCATTTCCTCCTGATCGTCATCGCCAATATGCGCCACCATGGCCAGCCCTTCTGCTAGCTGGATTGCAGTCTCGAAGCTTTCCGCAAGGCGCTGCTCCAGCCCAGGTTTGATCTTCAGTCTGTCCACCACAACATCGATAGAGTGCTTCTTGTTTTTTTCTAGCTCAGGCGGATAGTCAATCTCACACACCAGGCCATCAACGCGAGCGCGTATGAAACCGCTGGTTCTGAGTTCTTTGAACACGTGGACATGTTCACCCTTGCGCTCTCGCACAATCGGAGCGAGGACCATAATCCGGGCGCCCTCCGGCAGGGCCATTACCTGATCCACCATCTGACTGACGGTTTGTGCCTCGAGCTTGGTGCCGTGTTCTGGGCAGTGCGGCTCGCCCACGCGCGCAAAAAGTAGGCGCAGGTAATCGTAGATTTCAGTAATGGTGCCGACAGTGGATCGCGGGTTATGAGAGGTGGATTTTTGCTCAATGGAAATCGCAGGGGAGAGCCCTTCGATATGATCGATATCGGGCTTCTCCATCATAGACAGGAACTGCCTGGCATAGGTAGAAAGCGATTCGACGTAGCGACGCTGACCCTCAGCGTACAAAGTGTCAAAAGCCAGCGAAGATTTTCCAGAACCGGAAAGGCCAGTTATTACGACGAGTTTGTCGCGCGGTATGGTGAGATCAATGTTTTTTAGGTTGTGGGTGCGTGCCCCCTTGACGACGATCTTGTCCATTGGTTTACCGCGATCAGAGTCAAACCAGCTAATATCTGAACTTTGTGTTACGAGAGTTTAGTGGAGATGGATTTCAATCCTTTAGATTGATCCCCGCTCGCCCGCGAGATCCGCCATTTGAATGAAAAGCCGTATAAATATCCACTTAATCAGATCGATGGTATAGACTGGGGTCGGTGAATATCACAAAGCTCAGCAAGGGAGAACAGAGTGGCAAGTCGCGGTGTAAATAAAGTGATTTTGGTGGGAAATTTGGGTAACGACCCTGAGGTCCGGTACATGCCCAACGGCAATGCGGTGGCCAACGTCTCACTGGCAACTAGTGAGACGTGGAAGGACAAGAGTACCGGCGAGCAACAGGAAAAGACTGAGTGGCACCGTGTGGTCTTTTTCAATCGTCTTGCGGAAATTGTCGAGCAGTACGTCAAGAAGGGCACCAAGCTCTATGTAGAAGGGCGTCTCCAAACGCGCTCCTGGGAGCAGGATGGTGTGAAACGATACAGCACAGAAGTTGTGGCTAACGAGATGCAAATGCTCGATTCCCGAGGCGGCGTATCACAGGACTTCAGCGGCTCCCAGATTGCCGCAGCACCGGCAGCCCAGTCCAGTCAGCAGCAGGCTGCCGCGCCGCCTCAGAATTTCGACAATTTTGACGACGACATTCCTTTCTAGTCTCCATGAACCGATTGCCGCTGTGCTGTAAGGCGTTTCGCGGTTGGGGTGTGAGCTGTCTGAATCGTCCAGCGAAACGCGATTCGGACATGATTCGCAGTGACCTGCTCCACGTATCAACTGCGAGATACTTCGTGGGTTCGGCGACTTGACTTGAACGCTGTCTTGCCCGAAGTTAGCTCGTGTCAGCGATCGACTAAAGTGGAACCTTGATCTGATGATGCGCCTGTTTCTGGCCGGAACGAACAGTCCAACCGGTAAAGATCTCATCGAACTTTTGCGAAAACGCAAGATCCGCTTCCTCGCGCCTCCCGATAAGTTTTTTGATCCGGACAATCGAACCGCTATTGCCAAAATGGTTACCGATTATGGTCCCACGCAGCTGATCAACCTTACTGATTTTATTTCGGGGAATCACAGCGCACTGAACAGGGCTGAATCCGCCAGTGAGCGCTGTTTAGAAGTCAACGCAGATCTTCCCGCCTCGCTGGCAGAGGTTTGTGCTGGTCTGAAGGTCCCTATGATGCATTTGTCGACAGCTTATGTGTTTGATGGCGACAAACGCTTGGCCTATAACGAAAGCGATGAAACCAACCCGCGCGGGATTTACGGGGCGTCAGCGCTGAAAGGAGAACAGGCTGTTCGCCAGCATGCTGAGCATCTGATTATCCGGCCGGGCTGGCTGTTCGGGAAATGGAAGCGCGGACTCATCAAGTCCTGGATTCGCACAGCGATCAAGAATCAGGGGATTGTTCAAGTGACGAAGCGTCGCTTGAGTCCAACTTATACGGGCGATCTTGCCTCCGCAATTCTTGCAATTGCCCAGCAAGTTGATTGCCGTGCGAGTGTGTGGGGTACTTATCACTACAGCGGGCTCGAAAATAAAGAGGAAATAGAATTTGCGGAGTTGGCGTTGAAATATGCAGCCAACTATGACGAGTCTATCTATCAGTTATTAGACACGTTACAGTTCATTGAGCGTGAGTCGCGAGCACCTGAAATCCGCAACTCGACTCTCTCCAGCAAGAAAATTTTTGACACCTTTGGTATCAAGCAGAAATCCTGGCGGGGAAATTTGCAGGAGGTTGTGAAGAGGTTGTATGGGCTGAATGTGAGCTATGCCAAGAATACTGGCACTAGTGGCAGCACTGATGACAGCAGGGTAGGAAATCACGCTGCCTGAATCCGACGTACTAACTTCGATGCCAGCAGGATCACCTAAAATTTGTTTCAAGGCTTACCGATGAATCTCCAATCAGCAGACCGCAAGCTGACACCTATCGCTGAAGCGCTTCCCGAACTACTGTCTTCGCTTCCACGCATGGTAGATACCGAGGAGGTGCCGCTGCGCGTCGCTGTTGGCAGAATTCTGGGGACAGAGGTGCTGTCTGGAATCGATGTACCGCCTTATTCCAACAGCGCGATGGATGGTTATGCGGTTCGCTCCGCCGAGTTCAGCAGCGAGCGTGTTTTTCCTGTTAGTCAGCGAATCGCAGCGGGTGAAGTTGGCGGTGCGCTCAACACAGGGTCTGTTGCGAGAATTTTTACAGGCGCTCCCCTGCCGCCCGGTGCTGATGCAGTGGTCATGCAAGAAAATGTTGAGTCATCGAGCGAAGGGGTCAGAATCTTGCAGTCTGTTCAGCCTAGCGAGAATGTGCGTGCTGCCGGTGAAGATATCAAAACGGGTCAGCTGTTATTCAAGCAGGGCCAGAGATTGTACCCGCAAGATATTGGCGTGTTGGCTTCTGTGGGCCTGTCTCAAATCGCTGTGCGAAGGCGACTCCGGGTTGCGCTTCTCGTTACGGGAGATGAATTGGCGCTGCCTGGCACACCGTTGCGGCCCGGTCAAATCTATAATTCTAATTACTTTACACTCCATGCTCTGTTGAGCAATCTATGTGCAGAGGTCATTGAGACGGGGGTAGTAGAGGACGATTATGAGTCCACCAGATCGGAGCTGATGCGGGCGGCAGAGGAGGCGGATGCTATTGTCAGTACTGGGGGTGTTTCCGTTGGCGAAGAAGATCATGTTAAGGCTGCCGTCGAGTCTCTGGGTGGACTGGATCTGTGGAAACTGGCGATTAAGCCGGGTAAGCCTTTCGCCAGCGGTAAGGTTTGCGGTAAGCAGTTTTTTGGTTTGCCGGGCAACCCTGTATCAGCCTTTGTGACTTTCGTCTTGTTGGTGCGGCCAGCGCTGCTTGCTATGCAGGGAACCTCGCATGTGTTCCCGGGCTGGCTTGACGTGCCGGTGGGTTTTGCGGTCGACCGATCAGGGGAGCGGCAAGAATATCTCCGAGTCTGTTTGCAGGAAGACGGCGACGGAAATACCTTGCTCGAGAGGTTTGACAATCAGAGTTCCGGTGTCGGTGTTTCTCTGAGTCTTGCCGATGGCCTGGCAGTCGTGCCGCCGCAAACCGCTGTCTCGGTGGGCGACAAGCTGAAGTTTTTGCCATTCTCGGAACTCGTCTGAGGCCTATAAGCTTTCCGTGAACTGCAGACTTCTCCATAACTTCCTGATCCCAACGATCCTCATGGCCTGTGCCGTAAGTCTCGCGTCTTGCATTACGGAGCCTGCTACCGAATCTGACTCGAAGGCTGATGATCAGATTTTGCAGATTCGGGCGTTGCCCGCTGCGCAAGACCCCTCGGCTCTGCCGGACGAAGAGTCGCGTCTTATTGCCGACTTGCTGTTTGCCGGTTTGCAGGCGCTTGACGCTGATCGGCTGCTGACCCCTGTCGACGAAAGTGCCCACGGGCGATTCCAGCGAGTTCTCGCTTATGATCCCGATAACGAAATTGCCTTGCAGGGCTTGCAGAACATCGTGCTCCGATATGTTGAACTGTCGGAAGATGCCTCGAGGCAGGGGCAATTCGATGAAGCTGCTGGCTTCCTAGATCGCGCGAGGTTCGTTGACGAAAATCACCCGGCGATCGTCACTGCCGCCGCGGTTCTTGAGAATGAGCGTGCCTCGGGCGATCTCTTCTTTGCGTTAGACGGAAACGAATTGAGAAAGCAGACAGCCGAAATTCAGCAAGAGATCGCCATGATCGCGCGGCAGGCCCGTGACAATGAGGCATTTTTTCTGATAACTGCGCCGAGTGATGAACTTGCCCGCTGGATTTTCAGTGTCATGCGAGCTTCGGTGCCGGGTTACCGGCTGAGAGGGAATATTGAACTGGCCGGCCGCAGCGGAGTACGTCTCAGACTTCCCCGTACAGAACGTTGAGTGGTTCCTTCGCGATGGAAAACCAACCCGGGCGCTGAGGCCCACTCGTCGATCTGGCGCCGGAAAACAGTGCGGCTTCCAGCCCCAAGCATCTGAACAGAGAGCGGGCAGAGAGCTGAAGGTCAGCAAGGAAAAGATCTTTTTCCGGACAATCTGAACGGCGAGAGTGTTTGTCCGCCATGGCCTGACCATGGAAGCTCCGTTTTCAATGCCAGCGCGGTCAGTTTCGAATTGCATTGTTTGCGTCGGCGAGACAGTGCGGCCTAAACGGGTGCCGTATTGCAGGCTGGCTGTTCAGGCTCAGAGTTTTACTATCATCTTGCCGAAATTGTCGCCACTGAACAGTGCCAGAAATGCATCCAGAGCTTTGTCAAGGCCTTCGTAAACTGTTTCCTGATACTCAATTTTGCCCGCCTTGATCCATCCCACCATATCGCTCAGAAATTGTGGTTGCATGTCCGTATGGTCAGAAACAATGAAACCGGTAATGCGAATTTTCTTGCCGACAATGAGCATCAGATTATTGGGGCCGTGGCTAGGCTGGACATCATTGTAGGCGGAAATCATTCCGCACGCGGCCACGCGCCCGAATGGATTCATCACGTTGAGGGCGGCCTGCAGATGCTCTCCGCCGACGTTCTCAAAGTAGACATCAATCCCCTCCGGAGCTGCGTCGGCCAGTGCCTTGGTGATCTGCCCGCAAGTCCTGTAATTAATCGTCGCGTCAACGCCACAATGCGTTTTCAGCCATTCTGCCTTTTTGTCGCTTCCCACGCTGCCAACGACGCGGCAGCCAAGCTGCTTGGCGATCTGGCAGACAATTGCACCGACCGCGCCTGAGGCGGCTGAGACGAATACCGTTTCCCCTGCTTTGGGTTCACCAAATTTTTGTAGCCCGACGTACGCGGTCAGGCCGGGCATGCCCAGGGCGCCCAGATAGAGTGAAAGCCTGTCATTATCAAAGGGCTGTAGCACAGTGACGGAGGTGTCATCGGCGACGAGACCGTCCCGCCAGGCGCCCTGATTTAGCACGATGTCGCCGGCCTTCACCTGGTCAGAATTCGATTCGATCACTTTGCCGATCGCACCGCCATACATCGGTTTGTTGAGCTGATAAGCCTGAGCGTAAACAGCATTTTCACGCATCCGCCCCCGCATATAGGGATCAACCGACATGTACAGATTCTTGATCAGTATCTGGCCTGATGCAGGGGGCTGGAGCTCAACTTGAACCCTATCGACGTCCGAGTGGCTCGGAAGGCCGCTTGGCCTGTTGATCAGGTGAATTTCATTGGCATTATAAATGCTCATAGGGTTCTCTCATGCTGCTGATAAAGTGTTCGGCGCAGTTACCAGTTCGTTTCCCTTTCGTTGGAGATAAACGATGCCGATGAGTAGAAGTGCACCTGCTGAATGGCAATAAATCGGTAAAGGTGTCCACATCAGCAGGAAAGCACTAAGCAGCAGACTCAGCGCTGCCGCCGGTGTGATGCGGGCTTCCAAATGCCACTGCAGCAGTCCGGCCATTGCGTATAAACCCATAGATGCCCAGAGAAAGACCTCTAGTCGCTCAGGCCAGCTGCCTGAGATCAGTGGTGAATAGGCGAACAGGATAGGCACCAGATAAAGCCCTTTGGCGACCTTCCAGCTGGTGAGTCCGGTCGGAATGGGTCGGGTTCCTGCGATACCCGCTGCCGCGAACGAGGCGAGGCAGACAGGCGGTGTGACATTGCTGTCCTGAGATAACCAGAAAATAATCAAATGTGCGCTGAGAAGCATACCCGTGAGCAATTCTGCGGGCAGCATTTCCTGACGGATAAGCTGTTTCATCTCCATCGGCATTTCCTGCAGCGCAACTGCAGGATCTCCACCAAACAGCCCAATGGTTGCTGCAACGTTGCTGGGCAGGTCGCCTGACTGCAGCGCCGACAGTAGCTGGGACTGGCTTATTA
>JASMER010000239.1 GCA_030752195.1 Gammaproteobacteria bacterium | reverse complement strand
AGAATTCTTCCGACCCGATCTCTTATAGCTTCCAGTGTCACCGATTGCCTGTCCTCCCCCGTCGCACCGATACTCAGAAAATATTCCCCGGCGGCGGTAATCGATACGATGAGTGTCTCAAGATTCTCATCGATATCTAGAGGCTCATTATTGGCCTGCGGCAAATCAACGTCTATCCCCTGTTCGAGCATCGGCGCAGTAACCATGAACACAATAAGCAACACCAACATCACGTCGATATAAGGTACGACATTGATCTCCGCCACGGGTTTGCGCTTTTTGCGAATCATTGTTTCCATAATTGAGAAAGGTCGTCCTGTGAAACAAGATCAATTGCTGTGAATCTGGCGGTGCAGGATGCTGGAGAATTCATCAGTAAATGTGATGTAACTGCTTGTGACAAAATCTAGGGTTGACGAATAGCGGTTGTAAGCGACTACCGCAGGTATCGCCGCGAACAGACCGATAGCGGTCGCAAATAAAGCCTCTGCGATGCCGGGGGCGACTACCTGCAGGGTTGCCTGCGCCTGGGTTGCCAGACCAAGAAAGGAATTCATGATGCCAATAACCGTTCCAAACAGGCCAATATACGGCGAAACAGAGCCGACAGTAGCCAGAAATGAAAGATGTCTTTCCAACTTTTCCTCTTCTCTCGAATAGGCGACGCGCATAGCGCGCTGAGCTCCTTCCATGATCGCTTCTCCCTCAACGCTGGATTGTGCCCGCAGCCGCATGAACTCTTTGAATCCGGCACGGAATATATTTTCCATGCCCACTATCTGCAGGTCTTCCTTCTGCATCTGGGTGCCTTCCTTGTACAGCTGGCTCAAATCCATGCCAGACCAGAATCTCTGCTCAAAACTCAGCACACCTTTCTGCGCTGCAGCCAATACCAGCCAGCGCTGCACGATAATCACCCATGACACGATTGAGAGAGTCAACAGAATCAGAAATACCAGCTGAACAGCCGGGCTGGCATAAAAGATAAGATCAATTGGATTGAGTCCTTCATTCACTGTCAGATTCTCCGGGCCCGCTTCGGGAAGGGGGGGTCTGTGCCGCCGCGACCGAGATGAACAAACCACCCGGTTCTTTGAATATTTCGGCCGGTTTGGAAAATAGTTTCGGCCAATGGCATTTAACTTGGCTGTGCTGACCAACTCGTGTCCGGGTTAGGGCAAAGACGGTACAGATTATGTCAGAATCAGGGCTAATCACGGCACCCGAATGGGGAAAGCCGCCCGGAAGATCAAAACGCGTCTACTGCGACTCGTCAAACAGGTCCGACGCCGGACCTTCCTGTGTCATGCCGAAATGGCGATAGGCGTACTGTGTGGCAACGCGACCTCGAGGCGTGCGCATAATGAAGCCTTGCTGGATTAAATAAGGCTCAACGATATCCTCCAGCGTGTCCCGTTCCTCACTGAGCGCTGCCGCCAAGGAATCTATCCCGACAGGCCCTCCAGAAAATTTCTCTATCAGCGCCAGCAGAAGCCTACGATCCATCTGATCAAAGCCGTGCTTGTCGATGCTCAACATATCCAGCGCGCCATGGGCTGAGTGATCATCCACTATGCCTGTGTGCTTAACCTCCGCAAAGTCCCGAACGCGCCGCAGCAGCCTGTTGGCGATCCTTGGTGTGCCGCGTGAACGACGCGCAATCTCCTCTGCTCCCTCAGCCGTGATCTCCGTTTCCATGATGCCGGCAGTACGCTCGACAATCTGCTTTAAATCGTCCACTGAATAGAACTCCAATCTCTGGATAATACCGAACCTGTCGCGCAGGGGAGAAGTCAGTAAGCCAGCTCGCGTCGTCGCCCCCACCAGAGTAAACGGAGGCAAATCCAGCTTAATGGAACGCGCCGCCGGCCCCTCGCCGATCATGATATCCAGCTGATAATCCTCCATGGCCGGATACAGAATTTCCTCTATCGCAGGATTGAGACGATGAATTTCATCTATAAAAAGCACATCCCCTTTATCAAGATTGGTCAGCATGGCAGCCAGGTCCCCCGCTTTTTCAAGCACAGGCCCAGAAGTGCTTTTAATGGCCACTTTCAGCTCATTAGCAATGATGTTCGCCAGCGTAGTCTTCCCCAAACCAGGAGGGCCGAAAACAAGAGTGTGATCTAGAGATTCCGAACGATTTCGTGCAGCGTTGATAAAAATATCCATCTGCTCCTTCACTTCGGCCTGACCAACGTAGTCTCTTAAGGACAGGGGCCGAATAGCACGCTCCTGAGAGGCTTCTTGCGCGTTACTACTAGGAGAGATTAGCCGTTCTTCTTGCATGCATACTCCGGACGCTAAAGCATTCCTTTTAACGCGAGGCGGATTAGCGTTTCACTGTCGGCAATATCTGGCTCAGATTCGAGCACGGAGGCAACTGCACGGCTCGCCTGTTGGTGATTGTAGCCCAGCGACTGAAGCGCGGTTTCAGCTTCTTTACTCAACAGCGAGGCGGTTGGAGCAGAGGCGCTGGTCGCATTCACTGCGCCGATGTCGTCCCAGTCGCTGAGTCGGTCCCGCATCTCTACCAGCAAGCGTTCTGCGGTTTTTTTTCCGATGCCGGGCATATTCACCAATGCTGAAAGGTCATTTTCCTTGACCGTTCGAGCGAATTCCTCAGCTTCCATACTTGAAAGAATAGCCAGAGCCATCTTGGGCCCCACCCCGTTAACCTTTATGAGGGCTCTGAACAACGCCTTGTCCGACGGATGGTAGAAACCATACAACAACTGAGCGTCTTCCCGAACCACAAAATGGGTATGC
>JASMER010000238.1 GCA_030752195.1 Gammaproteobacteria bacterium | reverse complement strand
TCAGCAGAGCCTCTGGGATAAGAATCAGGAAGGTCTTTCGAGGTCATTAGTGTGGTGTGGTTAGACTCCGCTTCTAAAGCGTTATTGAAGCACAGGAACCTGCGGCGAGGCAAAATACGCAGGTCTCATAAATCACGCATTGGTTTTCCGTAGCACGGCGCTGTAAGAGACACATAGATGATGGTGCGGACGGAGAGACTTGAACTCTCACACCTTTCGATACTAGAACCTAAATCTAGCGCGTCTACCAATTCCGCCACGTCCGCAGTGTCGGTCCAGCGTCTGGAAACGCCTTTCACAGGGCGCTTAGTATACCCTACCACCTATTTTTGCCAAGAATCGCCTGAGCTGTCTCTTCAGCGCCTGTGCCGCTATACTTATCGCAGTCCCGTACTAATGGAGATAAGTTATGGCTGATCTGGAAGTGAGTTATGAAGACGGTATCGCCACCCTGACCATGAATAGGCCAGAGGCGAGAAATGCGCTCAGCATGGAGATGCGTTCCGCCCTAGCGGACGTCCTGCACGATATTGAACAAGACAGTTCTGTACGATGCGTCGTCTTGCAGGGCGCCGGGCAGCATTTCATGGCCGGCGGGGACGTTAAAGGAATGGGGGAATCTGTAAAGAAAACGCCGGAAAAAATCCGCAAGGAATTCATCCTCCGAATCCATGATCTGCACACCATCATGTTTGCGATGCGGCGCATGCCGAAGCCTATCATCGCAAGTTGCCGAGGAGCAGCCGCTGGAGCCGGTGTCAGTATGGCTCTGGCATGTGATCTAGTCATCGCCTCCGAAGACGCTTTCTTCACGTTGGCCTACTGCAAGATTGGAACCAGTCCAGACGGTTCTTCCAGCTTCCATTTGCCCAGAGCGGTCGGAATCAAGAAAGCCATGGAAATAGCTCTATTGGGCGATCGTTTCAGCGCGCAGGAAGCCAAGGACATCGGCATGATCAATTTCGTTGTGCCCGACAACCAACTGACCGAGCAAACTGCAACCCTGGCATCGAGACTGGCCACTGGCCCCACTCATGTGTACGGTAATACCAAAGCCTTATTCTATCGCTCACTGGAGAGTGAATTCGAATCACAGCTGCAGGCAGAAGCTGAGTATTTCGCGGATTGTGCCTCACGACCTGATTTCAAAGAAGGTGTGACGGCTTTTGTAGAAAAACGCGAAGCGAAATTTACCGGGACTTAGAGGCCGGCAGCAGGGCCGGACATTGAACGCTGCAGCGATTCCACACTTTCCTGCAAACGAAACAGAGTCTCGTTAATTTGGAGCCTGTGGGCGTTGACGGACTCCATGGATTGCTCCATGTATTCGAGTCTGCCTACCAAACCCAGCACGGTGCTGTCACCACTGTTAAGCGCCTGACGTATGGATTCCAAGTCAACTCGCATCGTACCAAGATTCGCTACCGATCCGCTGAGACTGTCCAAAGAATCGCTGATCTGCGTCAGATCGCTCAGCATGGCATTTAGACGTGCCTCAGCGGATACCAGAGATTCGCTGGTCCGGGCGAGCTGCGCACTGTTGTTCGCTGCAGTTTCATCCTGACCTTCATTGACCATCTTGAGACGGGCTATTTCTCCCTTGAATTCTTCAAAATCCCGGTTGTTGGCCCGCCAGTTGGCCCAGAGCAGGTCGTATTGCTCAATGGTCTGTTCAATATTTTCCATCAGGTTGCTGTCGGATTCTGCGGCACTTTCATCAACCAGCGCTAAGCGGAGCTCCAGATCACCAATTCGCAGATCCGCCTGCCGCAGATTCGACTGATAAAGTTCATAGAAATAATACGCCCCGTAGGCGCCTCCGCCAGCTATAATACAGAGGATCGCAAGCACAATCCTCACTGGCCACGTACTCACGGTAACGCGCTCGGCATAGTAACTAGGGCGCACGATTTCATCCTTTTGGGACCGACGATTACTCAAGTGCGAGTCCACGTCATCCCGATCAGGAATCATTGGGGGAATATCTTGCAATTCATCCGATTTTTCCAAAGCTCGCCCCATGTTACCGTCGGTTAAATTTCGGCATCGAACCAAGTAGGATCATTGATTGGCGATTCTATTCTGCCGGGCCCATCTAAAAGATTTAACTCCAACAAGCAGATACCAAAAACCTGTGATGGCGAGCATCATTTTAGAGATATCGGCGGCTGGAGTCTGCATAAAAGAACCGCTGATGACACCGCGGAATACATCTAGGCCCCCTAAAAATGCAAATAGACCTATTGTGAGTGCAATGTGACTGAATACCTTTGCTCTGTCAGGAAGAACAATGGTTAGAAGTCCAGTGACAAACAAAGGAATACCGACAAACGAGGGGATCCAAGAGGTGAAGGACGCAGATTGGCTAAAAACGGATACGAGTGCACCCCAAATTATCAAGAAAATTCCATAGCTTACGGTTAGCTTTGGGAAAGACATACCAAGGTATGAAAAGGACTTCTGCATCTGGTACCTCTTGTCACTATCGGTTCATGGAGGAGCGGGAAAATCAAACTTAATAGTAAATGGCCATCTGAAAGACGCTAATACGGTGCCTACACATGATGTGCCGCTTACGGGCTTCTCGCAGTGTGATGAGGACAACCTCTTGTTGTCCCCGACCAACCTGACGGCATCACCAGTTATCGCGGCAACCCGCTTGACAATGTGATGCCCTGGCCGGGTCGAGGCGACAACCAATTCGTTCTCCCGGGGCCTACGATGCCGAGAGGTAACGATCCAATCGCCAGAGCGCACCGTCGGCTGCATGCTGTTGCCGCTCACC
>JASMER010000237.1 GCA_030752195.1 Gammaproteobacteria bacterium | reverse complement strand
GCAGGCGAATGGCAGCAGGGGGCCAAAGCATGCTGATTTTCGACTTTTTTCAAGCACTGACAAGATTCGACAGCTTGCCATCCCTACCACGCTCTCCGGCGCAGAATTCAGCAACTCAGCGGGTGTACTGAACAGCAGTTCGGGCAGTAAAGAGGGTTATCGAGGGCCTCGGCTCTGCCCTCAGGCAATTGTTTACGATCCGGAATTGGCTAGGCACACGCCGTCCTGGCTGTGGCTATCGACTGCCATTCGGTCATTGGATCATGCGATAGAGGGTTTTTGTTCCGATCAAAGCTCAGCCTATCTCGACGGCCATTTTTTGCACGCTATCACCCTGTTCAGCCAGTCCTTACCGGCGGCGAGTAACTCTCGGGGAGATCAAGGCGCGATCAATCTGAATCAGCAAGCCGTATGGCTGGCTTGTTGCGGACTTGGTACTGTCCCACACGGGGCGAGTCACGGGATCGGCTACATACTTGGTGCAATGTGCGCCATTCCGCATGGCTATACCTCCTGCGTAATGTTGCCTGCGGTGCTCGAGTGGAATGCTACCGTCCTCGGTGCAAGGAGCTACGCTATCGCTGACGCGATGGGCCAAGGCTCGCAGGATGCTCATGTGGCGGTAAAGACACTGATCAGCGATCTTGGCTTGCCCACTAGCCTGCGGCAGCTCGATGTTCCCCGATACCTGCTGCAGCAGATTGCCGAGCGCGCCTACTCACATCCCGTAGTGGGCAAGAATCCCCGTCCCATAGCGAGTGCTGCCGATGTGACCGCCATCCTGGAGATTGCCTGGTAGGCGCACGTAGCCACTCAATCCAAATTCGGGACTTAATCTAAGCATACAGTGAGATCGCGCCACCTATTGGTGATTCTGGCTCTGATGTCTTCGTGCGCGCCCACTGGTTTTTCGGCGCAGTTCATCTGATTTGCAGAAGGGCCACGCGCCAGTATGCAGCAGGCGAGAATCAGAAAGATTTACCGGCAAGCTCGCTCACCACCATGGCTCTGGCTGGCAGCCTGGCAAATTCCTTAGAACGCAAATTTCGCTCTTGTCGCCGACTCGGGTGGTGCATTGAGGTTGACTGGCGCGCGATTTACGGGACAATGGTATCCGATATGCCGCAATTAAAGCAGCTCCATGACTCAGGAGCGGGGTATGCGCATTAACTGTTAATCGGGTGACTCCAGGCTTTCGTTGTAATTCTCTGTGTCTGATATTAAGAAAGGTTTGAATGTTATGAAGAAAATATTGAACGGATGGTTTGCAGTTACCTTGCTGGTGTTGGTGGGTTGCGCCGCTTCGACGCCTCCGGCCGTTGGGGTCTGGAACGTTGAGATGAACACGCCACTGGGTGCTTTGCCCGCAACTTTGACTCTGAATGCGGACGGTACCGGCATTATGGGTTCGGACCAGTTGGGGGAGGCGCCGATTGATGGTGTCATGTATGACGGCAATTCAGTCTCCTTCTCAGCGGAAGTCGATGCGCAGGGTCAGACTCTGGTCCTCGACTTTTCTGGCACGATTGACGGAGACTCGGTCTCCGGCGAATTTGGCAGCGACTTCGGTGCGTTCGCTGTGACCGGAACCCGGGCTCAGTAATATAGTCTTGAACAATTGGCAAACAAAAAAGGATGCGAAAGCATCCTTTTTCCGGTTTGTTTCAGCCCGAGCCCTCACCCGTTTTAAATCACGTTAACAGCGCGCTGTTTTCTCACCAGGCGCAGATTATCCTGCGCGGAAGGACTGTTGGGATGTACCGTAATGAGCTGTAGAAAAGCCTCCTCGGCCAGCGCGAGCTTGCCCTGCTGCAGGTAAACCAGACCCAGCCCGGATAGCGCACCGAAATGGCGTGGTTCGAGTTCCAGAGTCCTCTTTACGTCTTCGATCGATGCGTCGGTATTCCCGACCAGGTAGTAAAGCGTGGCTCGTTTGTTCCAGCCTTCCGCAAAATCCGGAAAATTCTCCACAATCTGGCTGAAAATCAGCAGCGCTTCCGGGAATTGGCGACGATTCATTGCCTCGGTGCCCAATGTCAGCAGTTGTTGAACATCTGTGTTCTCATGTTCAAGCCAAATCTCCCAAATCCGGTTTTCTGTTGCGCGCAGCACATCCGGGTTACTTACCAGTAACAGCTTCTCGAACAATCCGTCCAGTCTCTCGTCGGTCTGGTCTGCATGCAGATCAAGCGCGGCTAGCATTGACAAGCCGAAGACGAGCTTCGTTAAACGGGCGGGTATCTTCAACTTAGTCATGTCCTACAGAATAATCCCCTGCGGGTGTTCGCACAATGCTCGGTAAGCTGTGTACTGTGCGATGTGAAGGATTTCTCGAGCACATCAGGACTACCGCAGAAACGCATCCTGACCTCCGCGCCGGCACCTGGCGTCCGAAGTCAAACGTGGCAAACTAGAAATTCATGACGAAAGTGACGGCAGTTTCCGTATCGGTATTTTTGCGGCCGGCCGGCACAATCGTTTGATGCTTCGCAAAAATCGAAAACCTCAGCGCAAGGTTGTCGAGGATCTGGGCCTCGATGCTGCTCTCAGAACGGAAAATACTGGTCTCGAGACCTGTTTCAATGCTCAAAGTTTGCTCAAATTGCGCAGATTCTGACAGATCCCATTGATATTCTCCGGCCAGTCTGAACATGGCTTCATCAAAGTCATTTAAATTTATCTGGCTGAGACGTTCCTTGATGCGACTGATTCGGTAGCCGATACCGGCTTCGTAAGTCAGGCTCATGTTCGGGCGCCCGCCTAACAGGCTTCGGCCATAACTGAGCGTAAAA
>JASMER010000236.1 GCA_030752195.1 Gammaproteobacteria bacterium | reverse complement strand
CCACCGCAGCGCCTGATTCAGCAAGCTGATTTCACGAAAGCAAGGCGCAATGAGTGTCACTCCAAACGGAATCCCGTTGCTCATGAATCCTGCCGGCACAGCCACACCACACAGATCGAGCAAATTCATATAGTTTGTGTAGAAGCCCATGTTCGAATTCAGTGTAATCGGATCTTCAAGTAGCTCGCGAACCAAATAGCTTCGAGGCGCCGTTGGGCTGACCAAAAAGTCTATCTGCTCAAACAAACCTTTCGCGAAAGCCCGGTATGTCTGGAGTTGGTACTCCGCCTTGAACGCGGCGACGGCATCCTTATCCTTCGCGCTCCCCACAATGTCCCTGACGACCTCGTGAACCGCGTCCGGCCGCTGCTCCAGAATCGTTTCCAGCGCAGCATACCTCTCTGCAACCCAGGGGCCCTCATAAAGCAGTTTCGCCGCCCGCAGTAATGGCTCGACATCCACCTCAACAACCTCGGCGCCGAGCGATTGCCAATTACTAATCGCCTGATCGAACAGCTGACGTCCTGACTCTTCTCCGAAAAAATCAAGCTGATCAGAGCGAGGCATCCCTACTCTGGGTTTGTCTAAGGTACTGCCAAAAAAGCGGTGGCTGTTACTCATCGGGTTTGCTCTAGAATACGCGTCACCGGCGTCAGATTTTGCCAGTAGGGAGAACACAAGCTGAGCATCAGTTACGCACAGCGCAAACACGCTGGGACAATCAAGAGTCCGGCACGCAGGCAACACACCCGACATACTCAGCAATCCCCGGGACGGCTTCAGGCCATAGATATTGTTGAGCATTGCCGGAACACGACCCGAGCCGGCAGTGTCAGTGCCAAGTGAGAAACTCACCAGCCCAAGCGCCACCGCAACAGCTGAGCCTGCGCTTGAACCGCCCGAGATCGTCTCTGGGTCAAAAGCATTTCTACAAGGTCCCCAAGGTGCGGGCGAGCGAGTTCCCACCAAGCCGGTCGCAAACTGATCCATGTTAGTTTTACCGAGTGGAATGGCACCCGCATCAATCAGCAATTGCACAATATAAGCCGAACGCTCCGGCCTGTAGGCGAACTCCTGGCAGGCTGCAGTAGTCGGCACGCCGTCAAGGTCGATATTATCCTTGATGGCAAATGGCACTCCATACAGCGGGAGCCTTTCACGATCTCCTGACTCGAGGCGCCGCAGATAAGGCTCAAGCTCTCGCGCCGTAAGCTGATGAATCCAGATGTTGTGCGCGTGGAACTGAGCTGACCTCTCGGTTAAATGCTCCACCAGCTCTCTGGGCGTGAACTGCCCGCTCGCATAACCCTGCCGAACCGCCTCGATATCAGGAACAAAACCTTCTTGAATCATCACTCCGCCTCAATAAAAACAAGTGGCATACCGGCCTGAACCGACGCACCTGCTGGCTTCAACATTTTATGTATTCTGCCGGCGCAGGGGGCAGAGACTTCGATTTCCATTTTCATGGATTCCAAAATCAGCAGAGCCTCACCTTCATCGACCACGTCGCCCTCGTCAACGGCCCATTTCCAGAGGCTGCCAGCAACCGGACTGTCAACCGCCTCGATCCCCTCAGGCACCACTTCCTGCTCAGCGTCCGGTTCGTGCACCTGCTCTTCGAAATGGAACTGGCCCGTTATTTTCCAGCTGTCCAATTCGGCGTCGAATGCTGACTGCTGGGTCTGCTTAAACTGCGCAATCGACGTGCTGTGTTTATGAAGAAACGCCTGATAGTCAACCAAGCTGAATTCTGTTTCCTCGATGTCGATGGGGAAGTTGCCCAATGGAAAATCTTCCCTGATCCGGGCCAGTTCTGCCTCGTCCACTTCATAAAACTGGATCTGATCAAAAAACCTCAACAGCCAAGGCTGAGGGAACGCAGCCGTCTGACGGTGCCGGTTCCACATCTGCAGCGTGCGACCCACGAACTGATAACCGCCAGGACCCTCCATCCCGTAAATACAAAGATAGGAACCGCCGATGCCTACAGAATTTTCGGCGGTCCAGGTCCGTGCCGGATTATATTTTGTCGTCACCAGTCGATGTCTCGGATCAACGGGAGTGGCAACAGGCGCACCTAGGTAGACATCACCCAGTCCCATCACCAGATAGCTTGCTTCGAACACAATCTGCTTAACTTCTTCAATTGACTGAAGGCCGTTTATGCGACGAATGAACTCAATATTGGAAGGGAACCATGGCGCATTTTTGCGCACAATCTGATCATACTTTTCAATCGCAAGTTTGCACTGCGAATCGTCCCACGATAAAGGTAGGCGAATTATTCGCGATGGCACCTTGGTCTCTTTATGGTCTGCCAGCTGTTGAATGAGTTTTTTGAGATGTTTGAAAAGACTGCCCTGCGCGATTCGGTGCGGATCAAAATGTACCTGCAGACTCCGTATGCCCGGCGTCAGCTCGAGTACGCCTGCGATTTTTTCCCGATCAAGGGATAACATCAGGCGGTGCGCCAAGAAACGTAATTCGATATCCAGCACCATCTCTCCAAATTCGACTAGCACCCAACTGTCACCGCTGCATCTGAGCTTGACCTCAAGTCCGTGAAGCGTAACGGATTCAGCACTCGCAGTGTAATCGGCGACCGTAACCGTCTCACCCGCCAAGGCGCGCAAATTGTTCACCTCTTCTTGGCCAAGCCTGAGTTCTGAGACTGCAGATTCAATGGTGACTGCGATGAACCTAATGGTGTCCCCTGCTGCCAGCTGCCCAATTTTCCACAAGTCAGCGCTGATGACGGTTGCAGGACAGACAAAGCCGCCCAGAGAAGGACCATCGGGGCCGAGAATGACTGGCATATCG
>JASMER010000235.1 GCA_030752195.1 Gammaproteobacteria bacterium | reverse complement strand
AGCAATGGTTTGCTGGAGTCCCTTCGCTGCGTTCGAAAACGAGGTGAAGAACTGTACACCGAGTAAGCAAAATGTGGTCAGGCTCTAGGCCCTCATATCTGTCCGAATCCTCATTCCAATATCCTCATCAGTCATTAGAATTTCAATTGGAAGCACCGACCACTTCTGTTCAGCGTAGCTGAAATTTCAGCAATCGCCAGCAGCGGCTGAATTAAATTCCCGAAGAGCCCGCGCGGGAGACGCGGCCTGAGTAATGGGCCTTCCCACCACGAGGTAAGTGCTGCCCATAGCCAATGCTTCCGCGGGACCAACCACTCTTTTTTGATCCCCTCGGGCGTCTTTAGTTCGCCGGATACCGGGTGTCAGCAATACGAATCCACCGCCGAACCGCTCCCTCAACAAGGGTGTCTCGGCGGCTGAGCAAACCACCCCATCCAGCCCCGCTTCAGAAGTCATCTCTGCCAGGCGAAGAACCTGCTCTGCCGGACTACACAGAATCCCCTGCATGGTGAGATCATCCTCACTCAGACTGGTCAGGACAGTCACTGCAATCAGCAGAGGTCGGGTGCCGGGAACCTCTTCGAGCGCCGCCCGAGCTTCGCTCATCATAGCGACCCCACCGGATGCATGAACGTTTATCATCCAGACGCCCAAGTCGGCAGCAGCCCTAACGGCTCCAGCTACGGTGTTCGGAATATCATGGAACTTGAGATCAAGAAAGACATCAAAACCCAGAGCGACTGCGCGTCTGACAAAATCTGGCCCCTCAGCTGTGAATAGTTCTTTGCCAATTTTTACCCTACAGCTGGCAGGATCTAGTCCGGACAGGAATTGCTCAGCTTCAGTAGCAGTAGGAAAATCCAGAGCGACAATTATTCTACTCTCAGTCAATTAAACCCCCTGTGTGTATACCATCTGGCTCTCATAATACGTACAAACATCTGCGCCAAACTCCAGGCAAATGGCAAAACGCAACGTTGCTCCGTTTGACCAAAGACTCTAACGATCGTCAACGCCCTTTCTCAAGTTTTGGCTGGATACTATCCCACCTGTGACAACCGGGACAAAGCCAGTACAGCTGTCTCGCCTCGTAACCGCAGTAGCTGCACTGGAAGCCGAGTTGATTAGCCAGATGAGTCAGCAGAACCTCACGAATCTTCTCGATATCGCTGAGAATAGCGGAGTCGTATTGATTGCTTTCAGCCTGCAATTCCAACAAATTCGCTGCTACCGCAAGCGAAGGCTGTGTAAAAAGATGACTACGCAGATATTCAGTCGCCCTTCCGACGCCCTCAGTTTCAGCAATCAGTCGAGACATGAGCTGAAGCGCAGCCGGGTCCGCCTGCTTATCAATGAAACCATCGAGAAACGCGATAAACTCGTCATCCCGACCAAGCTTGGAATAGCTCGCCGCCATCAAATCAAGTAACTGAGTGAGATAGCTCGGGCTGTGTGCCGCGATTTGTCTGCATTCCCGGATCACAGAATTGTAGTTACCAGACTCATGCTCAAGTCTCGCCGTTAATAAACTTCCTCGGAGATGCTGGCGTTGAAATCCGGCTCCTTTTCGCAGCTGTCGACGAGCTTCGCTTAACTGCCCTTCGACAAGAAGTCGTTCTGCTAATTCACAGTGATAGTGCACCGCCCGAGCATTCCACTCTGCGTCACGTCGGAAAGCTGAATGTGTGAGCAGTTCTTTTGTACAGGTGATCGCAGGGTGCCACTCTTTTTCCAATTGGTAAATACTGACAAGAAGCGTAAGGGCTTCCCATTTTCCTTGAGACTCCCCCTGCGCGAGTTCTTTCAGTAGACGTTCCGCCCGATCAAGAAGCCCCCCAGAAATGTAGTCTTTTGCAAGCTGAAGGCGCGCTTCATCATCCAGTCGAGTCTCCAAGCCCGGACGGGCTAGCAGCGCCTGATGCACTTTAATGGCTTTATCGACCTTCCCTCGCCGCCGAAGCAGCGAGCCAAGCGCGAGATGTGTCTCCACAGTCTCTCCGTTGACTTCCAGCGCCTTGATGAAGGTGTCAATCGCTTCATCGGGCTCATCATTCAGTAAGTAATTCAGCCCGGCAAAATATTCATGAGAAATATCTCTCGTTAGCCGTGGAGTAGCTTTTATGGAACGGGAGCCAGATCGTCCGAGCAACCAGCCTACAAATATCGCGACTAGCAGTAGCGCATAGATAGCTACTACCTCCATCTAGCTAATATCCCGCAGGCCCAATTTACGCAACTGCTTAACCTCCCGACGGGCGTTTTCAAGCTCTTTGGTCAAGCGCTTAAGCTCAGCTCTTGACTTTAGCTGATAGAAAAAATTCAGTCCGAAGAGCAAGCCTAACGCACCCCCGAAAACAAACGCACCGATAATCCAGGCCGAAACCGGCAGCGGTGAAAAGACTACGGTACCAAAGGCGATACTAACGGATTCAGTGTTGAAGTATGTGAATGTGATTGCAGCGATAAATACTGATAGCAGAAAAAATCCAGACAGCAAATTGCTTAAATTTCGCATGAGTTGAAGCTGTACGCGCTAATCGCTAATCACAAAACTAGGAGAGCATAGAACAGGAAAGTTGACCTTGAATTAAACCTGGTTCTCAAGGTTTTCTGGCAACCAGCCAGTACCTGCAGTTCTGACTTACGTGAGGAATGACGAACCAGGGAGCAGACAGATTCAGAGCAGGCTCTCACTCAGCATTCTTGCATTAACTCTGTCTCGAAGTTCCTTCCCAGGTTTGAAATGGGGTACGTATTTCCCACTCAACGCAACTGGAGTACCGGTCTTCGGGTTTCGCCCTATCCGCGGGACCCGATAATGCAAT
>JASMER010000234.1 GCA_030752195.1 Gammaproteobacteria bacterium | reverse complement strand
TGTTTTGGAAAAGTATCGTTATCAGATCTCTCTGTGCTCACACCAGATCTGGATGAGCTGCGAAGCTTTTTGGTTGAGTACTCTTTTGGTTCCCGAGAAAGCAATGAAATTGTAAAACAGGCTGCGCAACTCATTAAAGACTCCTCAGCGCAAGCAGTTTAATATTGCGTCCTAAGTCTCACCCTGCTCTTCAATCAGAATTTTACTCATGCGAATCATCGCCGACAGAAACATTCCGCTTTTGCCTAGCCTTTTTGAAGAGCAGGAATTGGTGCAGGTAGAAGCACGGGAAATAAGCGCGGATTTGCTCAGTCAGGCAGATGCTCTGATCGTTCGCTCGGTGACCCAGGTCGACAGCCGGCTTCTGACAGGTTCGTCCGTTCGCTTTGTCGCAACCGCCACGTCCGGGGTCGACCACGTCGATTTATCGTGGCTTACCAATTCCAATATCGCTTTCTCCTCAGCGGCGGGTGCGAATGCGACAGCAGTGGCAGACTATGTGATGGCTGCGTTCAGCTGGTATTTGCAGCGCGCCGGTAAGCGTCCCGAACAGCTCCGCTGTGGCATCGTAGGGGTCGGCCATGTCGGGGCTGAAGTTTTAAGACGGTTTCGTGCCCTGGGTTGTGTCACTCTTGCCTGTGATCCGCCGAGGCAGGAAAGCGGTGATCCGCTGACATATGATTTTGAGGGCCTTTCTGCATTGAGTTCCTGCGATGTGGTGTCTCTTCATGTACCCCTGAATTCGTTCGGACGTCATAAGACGGCAGGGCTTATAGATGGTGAATTCCTTGGGGCCCTGCCGGAAGGTGCTCTTTTGATCAATACCTCAAGAGGAGGGGTGCTCAATGAAAGGGAAGCAACACACACCCTTACTCTGCGCAAAGATATCCATCTGGTTCTCGACGTCTTTGAAGGAGAGCCCCATGCGGAACCCGATTTGGTAAGCGTCACCCATCTGATTACGCCCCACATAGCAGGCTACAGCCGAAGATCAAAACACTTGGCTGCCAGACAAGTAGCGAAAGCGCTAATGGGGTTCTTTGATCTCGACATCCCGCAACCTGGTGAAAGCGCTGATTCAATTGATCAGATGCGGCTTGAACTTGCTACTGGCAAGCCGGACGAAGTCTGGCAGGTCGCACTACAGTGTTTTGATTTGACAGCCATTAGTGATTCCTTCAAGAGAGGGGTTCGCCAAGGGGATAGCGAGGGGATTTTCGACTATCTGCGAAAGCAATGCTCGGGACGTTCTGAGTATGCAGAATACTCAGCCGGTGGTCAAATGACGGCTCAAGCGTCTGATTACCTGGCTGGGTTAGGCTTTGCTATGGATCGAGAATCAGACAGATCTGAACTCGGTAGGCGCTCCTAACGAAGCCCTAAATTCGATACTGCTCCAAAACGTTGGCAAGCTTATGCAGCGCATTTTCTAACTCATCAACACGAGGTAAAAACACAATCCTCAGATGATGCGTATCCTTGATGCTAAACGCACTGCCCTGCACCAGAAGAACCTTTTCCTGTTCAAGGATGTCGAGTACCAGCTTAACATCGTCGACAACTTGAAAGTGTGCAGGATCGAGGCGTGGAAAGAGATAAATCGCCCCCTTTGGCATGACGCAGTCAACACCGGGGATGGAGGTCAGCAGGCGATGGGCAGCATTTCTCTGTTCCAATAACCGTCCGCCGGGAAGAAGGAGTTCATTGATGCTCTGGTAGCCGCCCAGTGCAGTCTGTATTGCAAATTGGGCGGGGACATTGGCACATAGTCTCATGTTGCTCAAAATTTCTAGGCCGAGAATGTAATCTCGGGCCGCGTTTTTAGCCCCGCTGATAACCATCCAGCCGGACCGGAAACCTGCCAGCCGATACGCCTTCGACAATCCGCTGAAGCTGACGATAAGTAAATCATCACAAAGCGTGGCAATGGGGATGTGGCAGGCATCGTCGTAGAGGATCTTGCTGTAAATCTCATCGGCAAAGACGATGAGTTTATGTCTGCGAGCCAATTCAATGAGCTCTGTAAGGATCTCTTTGGTGTAGACGGCGCCGGTGGGATTATTCGGGTTGATAATCACAAGTGCTTTGGTGCGAGGGGTAATTTTTGCAGCAATATCCGTCACACTCGGATACCAGTCAGACTGTTCGTCACAAAGATAGTGAACCGGTGCGCCCCCGCTCAGACTGACTGCTGCAGTCCATAGCGGGTAGTCAGGAGCCGGGATCAGAACTTGATCACCGTCATTCAGAAGTGCCTGCATTGCCATGGTGATAAGTTCACTTACCCCATTGCCCAGGTAAATGTCATCGACTTCCACATCCGCAATGCCTTGACGTTGACATTCCTGCATGACTGCCTTTCGAGCCGAGTAGAGACCCTTTGAGTCAGAATAGCCCTGGGCATCCGCTAAATTGTGAATAACATCGTAGAGTATCTCGTCCGGTGCATTGAACCCGAAAGGCGCTGGCTTGCCGATATTCAGCTTCAGAATTCGCTGGCCTTCCTCTTCAAGCCGTGCCGCTTGCTCCAGTACCGGGCCTCGAATGTCATAACAGACATTATTGAGTTTGGCTGACTGAGCAATGTTCTTGGTGTACAGAGGCGCTGGTGTGTTCTTGGAATTCATGGTCAACCTTATGCGCGGCGACACTGAATCGCACGCAAATATTTGGATGAGGCTCGGCTTTCGCTTAAGATTATTATACCTCAGCTTGCCTGATGTCGCTCTTCAAGGTGCTGGCTTAAACGAACGTGCCAAGCAGGCGGGGACCGAGGAAAACAGCAAACCAGCGAGTTGGATCATACAGACATCGGCACTGGTCCAAGGA
>JASMER010000233.1 GCA_030752195.1 Gammaproteobacteria bacterium | reverse complement strand
CTGCGGCGGCAAATGACGCACTGAGTTCGACCAGTGTGGGCACTGCCATGCCCGAGTCGGGATGGTGGATCGGTGATCCAGATCTCGTCGTCGGCTTTGAAAAATCCGTTTACGTCGGCGATGACGTGGAAGACTGGCAACCGACTGTGCAGATGCCTGTACCTGAGGGTGCCCACGAGAACCCGAAATGGATTTCAATGGCCGAATTGGACCCCGGAGGTCCCTGGGTGCACCATATCGTCTCCAGTCATATGGGCGTAGGAGTGCCCGGCCGTGGTCCGTTCACCTATCCGGAAGGATGGGGAGTTCTGTTACCTGAAGACCCGTTTATTACCGTTAACATGCACTATCACAAAGATACCGGGGAAGGCACCGGCGTCATTGATGATACCCGCGCTGGGTTCAAGTTCTACGAAGACGGTGATGTCATCGACTACGTGGTAGAGACAAACCTGTTGCCGCATCGCGGCTGGACGATTCCCGCTGGTGACCCTAACTACGAAGTCACCAATACCCATGAGGTGGAGGAAGATATTTTCTTGCTGTCCATGGGGCCCCATATGCATTATCGCGGCAAGGCTATGCGTTACGAACTCGAGTATCCCGACGGTGAACGAGAAGTGCTACTGTGGGTTCCCAAGTATGACTTCAACTGGCAGTTTCTCTACGAGTATGAAACACCCAAGTTCATCCCGGCGGGTTCGACACTGCATATGAGCTGGTGGTTTGACAACTCAGAGGGAAACCGCTGGAATCCGAATCCTACAAAAGATGTGGTTTACGGACCAGAAACAACCGATGAGATGGCAAATGCCCGGATCTATTATGCTCCAACTACTCCCCGCGGGATCGTGGTCGGCCGTGACCTGCCGCCTGACGTGCTGAAACGGGCTCAGGAAGAAGAGCAGCGCCGACGGGACAACGCCAGCCTGCTCGTACAGAGCGAAGACGACTTTTCCTGGCTCGAACAAGACAGCCAGGACTAGTAGCTTTCCGAATGGGGCTGCGACTAAGGTGGCAGCCTTTCCTTTTCCTGAAACAGCCGTCACAGCAGCGCTGCCGTAACCCGTACTGCTATGATCGCTAGCGGCTGTAAGCCAAGATTTCATGGGTAGCAACTGCCCCGAAAGATGGCCGTTTGTTTGTATTACAGACTCTCCGGCTAAGTCATGCAAACTAAAACTGCTTCTTTCTAACCGTGCCACACCTCGACGAGTGAGCGCCAGACTCTCGCTCTAAAACACTCGCATTTTAATCGGGAACCTCAATATGCCCACATTTAAGGATCAAGGCCTTCTTTGCTGCGATAATTTCATCGATGGCAACTGGGTCAGCTCTGCTCAGTCAATCCAAGTCACCAATCCGGCAACAGGAGAAACTGTTGCTGCAGTTACAGACGGGCCAAGAGAACAGGCCGAACTGGCTGTTGAGGCCGCTCACCGGAGCTTTGCCAACTGGAGCAGAATAAGCGCCAAGGAAAGAGCCTCCGTCCTGCGACGCTGGCATGACCTGATTCTGGAAAATGCCGAAGATCTCGCCTCGCTGATGACCTGGGAGCAAGGAAAACCGCTTGCTGAAAGTCTCACTGAGATCAAATACGGCGCCGGATTCATCGAATATTATGCCGAAGAGGCCAAGCGTGTTTTTGGAGCCACAATCCCGACCATTGCCCCGGAGCGCCGATTGCAAACCTACAAACAAGCCGTCGGAGTTGTCGGTGCAATCACGCCCTGGAATTTTCCTAATGCCATGATCACCCGCAAAGCTGCCCCGGCGCTAGCGGCGGGGTGCACCATCGTCATAAAACCTGATCCCGCCACACCCCTGTCAGCCCTCGCACTCTGTGAGCTGGCGCAGCGTGCCGGCCTTCCGGCTGGCGTTCTTAACGTCGTCGCGGGCAGTGACAGCCAAGGAATTGGAGAGGTTCTCACGCAGCACCCCAAGATCGCGAAATTCACGTTTACCGGTTCTACTGCCGTTGGCAAACTTCTGATGAAGCAGTGCGCCAGCACCGTCAAAAAAATCTCTCTTGAACTTGGCGGCAACGCCCCTTTCATTGTCTTCGAGGATGCGGATCTCGAGGAAGCCGTTAGCCACTGTATTGCCACAAAATTTCGCAACTGCGGCCAGACCTGCGTATGCACAAACCGGATTTATGTGCAGGAATCTGTTGCTGACGCATTTACCCAAAAACTGCAGGAAGGGATTAGGTCGCTCAAGGTCGCTGATGGCTTTACCGCCGATACCGATATTGGCCCGATGATCAATGAGCAGGCCATGGCCAAGATGGAGCAACTGATCAGCGATGCCATCGCGAAGGGAGCAGAACTCGTTCTGGGAGGCGCCCGGCATGAGCTCGGAAGCTTATTTTTTCAGCCCACCCTACTGCGATCAGTGGACGAGACGATGGATCTGGTTACCGGGGAAATCTTTGGCCCGATTGCGGCTATTCAGACTTTTGCTAGCGAAAATGAAGTCATCGACAAAGCCAACGCAACCGACTATGGCCTGGCCGCTTACTTTTTCTCTCGGGACGTAGGCCGAGTTATGCGTGTTGCAGAAGCACTGGAGTACGGCATTGTTTGCTCTAATTCCGGCGTATTTTCAACAGAAGTTGCGCCGTTCGGGGGCTGGAAGCAATCGGGGATTGGCTCTGAAGGAGGGGCAGAGGGTATCGCAGATTTTCTGGAAACGAAATTTCATTCCATGGGCGGGATCGATCGATAAACACAATCCATCCTCAGTGCTTGCAGACACCACGTCACGCACTGCGATTTTGCCCCCAAACAACCGAGCACTATGAATCAGCGCCTCCGAACTCTAATGAAACGA
>JASMER010000232.1 GCA_030752195.1 Gammaproteobacteria bacterium | reverse complement strand
TTTCTTCTGAGGAAAATTTCCATGTCCGGATCAAAGGAAATTCTAATCCAGACAAGGCTCAACTGGCATGGTCAGAGCTATCTGATCTTTTTTCTACGCAAATCACCAGGTTTACCGAGGAATTCAAATCCGGATTGTTAACCGTTGACCCAGTGGACCCAAGTACGAGTTGTCGCTACTGTGGATTGCATGGGCTCTGTCGTATACGCGAGTTGAATGAAGCGGGCGCCGCTCACTCTGCCAACACATCCGACGGTGAGCTATATGAATGACGTGTCGTCGAGCCAGCTCCCTGACCAGCAGGCACGAAACAGTGCGCTCGACATTGGACAATCCTTCATCGTTCAGGCACCTGCAGGCTCGGGTAAAACTGAATTACTCACTATGCGTTATCTCAAGCTGCTTGCGATGTCATCGCAACCTGAAGAAGTGCTGGCCATCACATTTACCAAAAAAGCAGCTAGCGAGATGCGTGATCGCATTATCAGAATCCTGAGCTGGTGCCGAACCTGTGATGACGCGTGCAATCAGTTAAGCGGGATTGAAGCAGCACGTCTAAAAATTGGACGATCAGTACTCGAGCGAAATAACCGTCAAAACTGGCGTCTACTTGAATCGCCAGGCCGTTTGCGGGTCCAAACTATTGACAGTTTCTGCCTCTATCTTGCAAAACAACTTCCTACTCTCTCACAAATTGGAGGCAATCCGAATGTCACTGAGGACATTGATATCTGTTGCAAGGAGGCAGTCCATGCGACAGTTTCCCATCTGGAGAGTGACACGCAGTTAGCTCACCATATAGGCATTGTCTTGACACACCTCGACAACGACCTGGCGTCAGTCGAAAACCAGTTGCTGCAAATGCTAAAGCAGCGGGACCAATGGTCAAACTACATAACCGATCTAACCGCAAACAATGATGAAACCGTCCGATTCCTCAAATCAGGTCTATCAGAATTGATAAGGGAAACGCTGTTGTCTGTCACAAGCGCCCTAAAGCACAGCGAAGACAAACTGGTAGAGCTAGCTAACTTTGCTGCTTCCAATCTGGATGACGAAGAGCAGCGCTTATCCCTGGCTAAATTCTTTCCGCTAAATTGCCTGCCAAACAGTGAGATGGAGGCTCTGCCTGCCTGGTTGTTCCTGTTGAGCTTTTTGCTGAAGAAGCAGAAAAGCGATGCTCCGGATACCGCAGAATGGCTGAGACAGGTCACCAAAAATCACGGCTTTCCAACCAAAATCGATGGCAGCAGGGAAAGTCAAACCGCTTGTAAGGCGTATAAATGCAAACGGGATGCAGTTATTGAGACCTTGCAAAGAAATCCCGGTGTCTTACAACAACTCGCCTTCATCAGGATGCTGCCGACAGCCGAAGAGGAGAATGAGCAATGGGTCTTTGTTACCTCTCTTTGCCATGTGCTTCGAGCGCTGAATGCTGAGCTGCTGCTTGCTTTTACCCGACATCGAGTAGTCGATTACACTCAAACCGGTGCTGCAGCGAACCTGGCACTGGGCGCTGAAGATGAACCCACTGATCTTGCTTTGGTGCTAGATAACAGCATAAACCACATCTTGGTTGACGAATTTCAGGACACTTCCCAGCTGCAGCTGAATTTACTCAAGAAGCTGACGGCAGGATGGCTGCCCGGTGACGGGCGCACACTTTTCCTGGTCGGAGATGCAATGCAGTCGTGCTACAGCTTTCGCAATGCAAACGTTGGGATCTATCTTGACGCACAAATTCGCGGGATTGGCGAGATTCGCTTGAAAACACTAATACTTAAGAGCAATTTCCGTTCTCAGCAACCCGTTATCGATTGGGTTAACGACATTTTCGCCGACGCCTTTCCCGCACAGGCTGACATTTCACGGGGAGCAGTACCCTTCAGCCGGGCAGAGGTTATTCACAAAAAGAGTGACGGCGAAGGTGTTGCTGTCAATCTAATTACAACTGAAAAGGGGCAGCGGCTGGAGGCCTTGCTTGAGGAGTCTGAACAACTGGCAGACACTGTGATCAATCTGCGAGAAAGATATCCGCGCGATAGTATAGCGATTCTGGTCAGAACTAGAACGCAACTGAAAAATATCATTCCAGCGCTTAGGGCGCGGAATTTAAGCTGGCGCGCCAATGATATTGACCGGCTAGCAGGATTGCCGGTCATAGAAGACCTTCTCAGCCTTGTAAGAGTAATCTTAAACCCAGCAGACAATTTCAGCTGGCTATGTCTGCTACGAGCGCCCTGGTGCGGCCTGGCGAGTGGAGATCTACTAAAACTGAGTCAACATTCAAGGGCTTCAAATCTCTGGCTAAGCATCATTGATTACGAGTCGATTAACAATCTTAGCGCTCAGGCATTACAAACTCTGCCACTGTTTGTTCCTGCCATGCAATTCGCTATTGCCAGTCGCTACAAACGCTCTTTGCGTCAGTCCGTTGAAGCCGCCTGGGGGCTCCTCCGTGGTATTAATTGCTGTCGTACCGAGCTTGAGGTCAACTGCGTAGAACGTTTTTTTACCTTACTCAGTGAGCAAGAAGTCGCTGGCGGACTCGACGATATTTTTGTGTTTGAGAAAAAGGTGGGTTCAACCTTTATTCCCAGTCCGGAGACAGGCTCACAGCCCGATAAGCTAGAACTCCTCACAATGCATAAATCTAAAGGGCTTGAATTCGATCACGTGCTATTACCAGGCCTCTCCCAAAGCACAAAGCACGATGACAAAGACTTGCTTGTATGGCATGAGCGTTTGAACGCCGAGGGGAATCCTAGGTTTTTTCTTGCTGCGGTTACCGCAACCGGTTTGGAAGAATCCAGCCTGTACAAATTAATCAGGCATGAAAAGAAAGTCAGGCAAA
>JASMER010000231.1 GCA_030752195.1 Gammaproteobacteria bacterium | reverse complement strand
CTGCGCAAAAAAATCTGACAGGTCTCGACCGCTCAATTCACTGAAAAGATCTTCGATATCAGCGAAGGACGCCCGCTGGAACTGGTAGGTGACATAGAACTGCCGCAAGCCATCGATAAACAGTTCGTCCCCCAACTCTATCCTTAACATGTGCCACAGCATCAAGGCTTTCCCGTAACCGACAGCTTGCGTTGCTGCGGAATTACGCGAGGTAAACTGTGAAAGCGGGAAGTCCTCTCCCTCGGAAACATAATTTTTATAGCGGGCGAGCATTTCCTTGCGATACTCATGCCCGCTGCCATCCATTTCTCGGAACAGGTGGTCTGCCAGATAAGCCGTGAGGCCCTCGCTCCAGTTGCCGGTTTCATAATCTGGATAGACGCCATTACCCCACCAGTTATGGAGCAGTTCATGCGGATAAGAAGACTCAAGGATAAATGGAAACCGGATCACTCGGGGGCCCAACAACGTGAATGAAGGCATGCCGAAACCGGTTTCCCAGAAATTTTCCACCAGCGCAAATTTGGAAAACGGATAGTCTCCAAGCAGAGGTTCATACAGTTTCAGGTAGCGCGCTGTTGCATCGAGATACTTCGTGGCAAGATTTGGATCAGGGTTTCGCAAATATGCGCTGGCCAAAACTCGGCCGGTCGACTCAGAATAGTGAGTGAATTCTGCCGCGATCAGATAGATTTCTTCCTGCGGATACTGAGTCCGCCAGCCATTGAGACCAGCCGACTGTCCCTGGCTTATAGTTGTCCAGGTCGACGCGCTTGGCGCAAACTGGGCAGACAGATCGAATGTGATCAGCGCGTTGTCAAACAGCGGTACCCAGACAGACGCCCGGCTAAGAAACACTCCTTCGCCCGAAATAATACCGGAGGACTGGGCGAAGCTCTGGGCATATTCGGGGCTGCTCTGCTCTGCCAGATCATTTATGGTTCCAGAGTAATTGATCTCCAGCTCACCAATGAACGAGGCGGGTACGCTGATTAGGTATCGTTTGACCTCAGCTTCCTGCGCGACAGTTGAGTCAATAACATCAACAGATGCAACTTGTGCGTTCGGTTCTTCACTGACGGGCAGGTTTGAGGCGGTGATCGATAGGCCGCTGTTCAACTCAAAATGTAGGTTCTGACCTGACCAAGCTTGTGGGAGACGCATCCGGTCACGGACGACAATAGACTCTCTGACAGGATCAAGATCAATGCTCAGACTGTGGTGCAACAGGTCGGGTGTGCTGAGCGGTAAGCCTAGTTCATTCAGCGACGGAGACTGAGCCTGCGCGACCCAACACAGGCCTAACCCTAGAAAAAAGCTGAAACCAAGTCTGAGAAACATAATGGCTGCCGGATGAAACTATTGCAGACCCAGTAATTGCAGAGCCAACTCGTGATTCCAGTGCGCCATATGTATCTGGGAAGCACCGCCCGGGGTGCGGGTCGTACTCCAGGCAAGACGCTCACCGTCAGGCGAAAATACCGGCAGTATGTCTGTCCCGTCAGTATTCGTGACGCGGATCGGGTCGCTGGTGCCCTCAGGGTCAATCATGAACAGTTCAAAATTAGCGTGCCCAAGCACATTACTGGAGTAAATAATGTAATCGCCACTGGGGTGATAAAAGGGGCCCCAGTTCACCATTCCATTAGCGGTAAGCTGTCGCTGGTTGCTGCCGTCTGCATCCATGGTCCAGATTTCAGCGCTGTTGCCGTCAGGGTTGAAGCGGCGCCACAGTATCTTGGTGCCCTCAGCATTATAGAAGGGGCCTCCATCGTAACCGGGCGAAAAGGTCAGCTGCTTAACGTTGCTGCCGTCTGACTCCATCACATACAAATCCATGAAGTAAGACGCGTCATCGTCAAGTAGACCTTGCTCTACCTTACTGAGATGGCGAGTATAGGCCTCGCGATTCGAAGCAAAGAGAATAGTGCTCCCTTCAGGCGAAAACGAGCCCTCGGCATCGTAGCCGACCGCGTTAGTGAGCTTGACGAGATTGCCCCCGTCGCTGTCAGCAGCATAGATCTCATATGACGGATCGTAATCCCAGCCGTAGGGGCGGGCCTCTCCGCTGGCTCTGATCGCCAGTTCTTCTTCTTGTTTTGCCAGAGAATTCGGATCTTCATGGGTAGACGAGTACAGAATCCGGTCCAGAGTCGGGTGAATCCAAGCACAAGTCGTCAGACCAATGCCTGTTGAAACGCGGTTGGACTCACCGGACAGCAGATCTAAAAGATAAATCTGATAAAACGGGTTACCCGGCATTTCTACCTGATAAACAAACTGGGTTCCGTCGGCGCTGAAATAGCCCTCACCTGAACGAGCTCCGTCGGTGATCAGCTGAGTGGTGTTTGTGAGCAGCTGGCTTTCATAACTGGTATCCCACTGCGTGCTGGCATACGCTTGTTGGTAATTGGCATTGGTCGCGCCAGCGTAACCGTCCGGCTCGCTCTGCTGGGCTTGGGCCGCCATCACTGCCAGGCCGGCAAAAACGCCGGCGACCACCTTTCCTGCCAGAATGTGAACATCCGGCTTGCTGGGGTCTTCGATACAAATACTTCCCGATTCCGTTACCATTCTTTATCCTTTATGGGTGATCCCCAACTTCCATCTGTGACACTCAAAGTTGTCGCAGTCACCTAGGTTTTTGCATCAATGCAGGCCGGATGATTCGCTCTAACCGGCGCTGTTCAGTCACCGGGCCTAGGCGCTCAGCGACCCGCATACCCCTTATTAAACGCAAAGCCATTCTGCTGTGGGAAGAGGCCGAACAGTCCTCCAGTATGCACAAAAACAACTTGTTTCGCGCGAGGCAGGCGGCCAGCCTCTCCTTTAGCAAGCTCTGAGAGCATGCCGTAGAATGCCT
>JASMER010000230.1 GCA_030752195.1 Gammaproteobacteria bacterium | reverse complement strand
TTGGGCTCCCTGGCAGCAGCGAGCACGCTTCCGGCGACAGCCTGGTCACAGTGGTCCGAGTTTGAGACTGACGTACTGATTATTGGCGGGGGTATCGCAGGCGCATCAACGGCGTTCCACCTCGCTGAGCAGGGTCGGGATGTGGTGCTGCTTGAGCGTGACGAGATTGCTTCTGAGGCTTCCGGTCAGAATATGGGGGGGTTAGGGGGCAATGGGTGGGGGAGTAATCCGAACCTGCTTTCCTATCTTACTGCCGGGGGAGTCGAGATCTTTAAGCGGCTGCAGATCGATCTTGGCTATGACATGGAGTTCAGAAAATCCGGCACGCTAACGGCCATTCACACTGAAGAGCAATTTGAGTTCCATCAGGATCGAGTGATCCGCTTACGGTCCGAGGGGTATCAGGTGGAGCTACTGACGCCCAGAGAGGCTCGCGCGATAGAGCCTCAGGCCAATGGTGATCTGCTCGGTTATGTCTACGCGCCGGAGCGCGGACAGGCTGATCCGGTGAAGTCGACTCGCGCTTTCGCGCAGGCAGCTGCCGCAGCAGGCGCGCAGATTCGCACCGGTGAAAACGTTGTCAGCATTACTCCGCTGAGTCGCGAAGGTTATGTGGTCAGTACGGCAACCGGAGAATACCGCTGTCAGATCCTCGTGCTGGCCACCGGTGCCTGGTGCGGACCCGTCGGAAACATGCTGGGGCTCGATATTCCGATTATTCCGATACGCGGTCAGATGTGGGCAACCGCGCCACAACCTCCTCGAGTGTTCAGTACTATCGGCTCGGCGGAATCCAGTTTCGTCTGGAGCAAAAACAATGGGGCAGACGCTTCGCACCCGCCTAACCTCACACACAAAAATGCTCAGCGGCTGACTCGGCACCTTTATGGCAGACAGCGCAAGAATGGTGAGGTCATCTTCGGCGGAGACCGGGAAAGCCTGGGCTATATCCGACATCCTGACAAGGCCGGTATTGACGTGAACAAAGCGCATGCAACCGAGGTTCTGCCGCTGTTGTCCGTGCTGCCAATATCAAGAATCTGGTCAGGCCTGATGCCTTTCTCGCTTGATGGCTCCCCCCTGATTGGAAAAATTACACTTCGGGACAGGCTCTTTATAGTCAGTGGACTTTCTTCTTCCGGATTCGGACGCGGCCCGATGGCAGGCAAACTGCTTGCAGATTACATCCATACGGGGCACATGACTCAGGTGCTGAATGAATCTGATCCTGATCGATGTGTTACGGAGAAAGCCTAATGGGCTGGTTAAATGGATGGGCCTGTCTCGAGGTGTTTGTTGTGCTGGCCTTTTGTTTCACGCTGAGCGCGCCTGCGATGTCTCAGACCAGTCTTGAGACGGTGTGCGGAATTTATCAGCAACACACCCCGGAAAATTTCGATGATTGCGGAGAGATCAGTCACTACGTCTGGAAAAATTTTGCGTCGTTTTTTCCCCAAGCCACGATTACAAGGACCCGGCCTGAGCGAAGTCTTCCCAGTTTGCCCGATTCGGCGCTGACTTCGGCCATGGTCGAGACCGAATCAGGTCTGAGTCGCTTTGGTGCTTACGTCGAGGACAACCCATTCATTGACGGGGTGATTGTGCTGGCAGCGGGTCAGATCATCTTCTAACCCTATCCGAACATGAAAGTCTATGACCGGCGAATGAGAGTCAATCCGCGGCTGAGCGCAGCCGCGAGTCGGTACCGAGTTTGCTACCGGTCAAGGCGCCAGAGGCTCAGTTGCAGCGCAGCGCAGCTCCGGGTCTGTCGACCTCCAGCGGGCTGGCTTCTACTCTTCCTTCACCGGCCAGTTGATCATAGGCGGCCTGCTGCAGCATCTGTATCTGAGTCCGTGACATGCCAAGCTCATAGCCCGAACACTCATTCACGCCCAGGGAACGTGGATCCAGGCCAGTGAGATTGCCAAACACCACCAGAGCTTCCAGATAGTAGCCGTAGTGACTCGCGTGGTAGTGGTCGTAGCTCCACAGGTCCACTTTGTCGAGGTCAATGCCATCGTAGGGATTGGGGTCTGCTATGCCACTGGCCATGGCTCGCGACCAGGCTTCACCAACACCATTAACGCCTGCGATGCCGGGCGCCGCGGCCGCGAGGTCATAACCGGCGCGAACGTCGAGCGCCATATTTTCGATGGGCTGACCCGTCCATGGCTTATCCGGCAAGTACACCTGATCGGCCCGCGACCAGGTGGCGGTTAAATACACTTCGACGGCTGCGTTTTTGCTTCTCAGGAAATCGCTCATTGCGGCGACGGTGCTGACCAGTTTGTCGGGATTACCCGGATCCTGGGCGTCCAGCGTGCTGTAGCCATGCATGACCACCTGATCAAAAGGGCGTCTTCCGATAATGGCCAGCTTGTTTTCAAGGTGAAAGTCTATGCCTGCGCCACCGCGGGTCTCCAGATAGACGTCGTAATCCAAACCGGCCTGATCGGCGAAGGATTTAAACAGCGCAGGCACTCCACCGATGCCTTCGTTGTTGAGATCGGTCACTGTTGAAGCGCGGTAGTGTCTTACCGGAGAGCCCCATCCGTAGGTGAAGCTGTTGCCAATAAAAAGCACGCTCGTGCTTGCCATTGCCACCGTGCTCAGGCTTGAGATTAAGAATGTCAGCAGTAGTTGATGGAGTTTCATGTAAGGGTTCTCCCTGTCTTGTTATTGTCCGGGTCTTTTCAGCTGCTCATTTCGAGAGAAACTGAGGGTTCATGACGGTTTGCCAACGCAGGCAACACATCTGTTATGCTCAAGCTTAATTCGATAAGAGCGAGCTCACAATGAAAAATAAAGCCAAGCCGTCGATTACTCGCCGGGATTTTCTGAACGGGGTTGCACTTGGTGTTGCTGCAGGTTCCGGTCTC
>JASMER010000022.1 GCA_030752195.1 Gammaproteobacteria bacterium | reverse complement strand
GGTGATTGAAGAGTTCTGGGACGCGAATGATCAGAGATTCTGTCTTGCGCCTCGCGAGCAGGCGGGCCCGAAGCTGGTTAGATCGAGCAATACCTCAGACGGCGCGACGCTGTCGCCAGTCGCGGTTATGCTTGAAAGCCTCGAGGCCATTGATTTGAGGCTGGCCCGTGTTCCAGAGCGATTCTCGGAGATGCCCGTTCGGGCGATTTTTGACAAAGCGCTGGCAAGTCTTTCTGCAGTTATAAATGAAAACCCGATCAGTCAGTGCTCTCTGATGAGAGTGATCGTTGGCAGTGTGGATGGTTCGCGTGGATCGCTGCAATATGCTGAGGGCGGCCGAGTCAAAGTATTCGCACGTAAAGAAATAACAGCAAGGGCGGAATCCGGTCGGGCCCAGGAGGAAGGTAATCAGGATGAGGTTCAGATCGATGTGGATTTCAGTATCCTGAGTCCTTGGCATATTACCGCGCCTCAGACTCAAGCCGGGCAAGAAGCCGGTGCTTTTGTCCCGCTGAGGGTCTCGTTAGATGAGGAATCTGACTGGAAAATCCAATCCTCGTCCTTCCCGGAGGCGACAGACTATGTGGTGTCGTCTTCAGGAGCTGCTGCGATTTATCGGGAAACCCTGCGCGTGAAGCTCAGGGTGCGTCGCGTTCGGTGCAGCGGTGCAGCGCCATTCAGGATCAGTCTGAATGTCGTATTGCAGCTTTGTGATGACAGCAAGTGCCTGCTTCCGGAAACTCTGACACTGATTGCGTGATTCAGAGGCCCAGTGTCTGCGCTGGTTCGAAAGAAGCTTCTGAAAAGTCAGCGGCGAGGTGCTCAGTCAGCTGAGTCCGGGCTTGCTCCCGTCGAACTGGATCCATGCTAAATACTGATTCGAAGAAACTGAGCGTGGCGATTTCTGTGATCATTTGCTGCCGACCGGGATGCAAGGCTGCCCCGTAGCCGTAATCGCAGATTCCTGGCAGGTCGCGCGCGGGGTCGATACCTTCAGCAGGGGTCCCCGTGGTCTCGAATGCTGCATTCGGATTTTCGCCCAGAACGGCCATCACTGCGGTGCATCCCAGAGTGTCTGGATTGTCCATAAACCGAAAAGCAGGGTCAGCAAGTCCTATGAAGCCAAGGTGGGTGCCGCCCTCAATGGTTATGACTGAGATATTCCGGGCGCGCGCCCTCAGGTCAGCTGCGTTTCGGGCATGTTCGATTAGCGCGTCGGATGTGCCGGCGACTGCTAGCATTGGTACAGAGCTGGTTTCAAAAAAGCGCGGCGCAAAAATGGCTGACGGGCCGGCAATGGCGAGCGCTGCAGCGATGCGTGAATCACGCCAGGCGGGGTGGTAGGTGGCAAGATAGGTGGTCAGGCCGCCGAGGGAAAACCCGCTCAGCCCGATGCGCGATTCGTCGATGCTGCCATTGAAAGGCTTTTGCTCGTCGTGCAATCCGAGGAGGGAGTCGATGAGAAAACTGATGTCCGCTGGTTGGTTGACCACATCTTCTGCGTTCGCGCCACCGTCGGTTGAACCCGACGTCAAAGGGTAATCTGTGGCAGCGACAATGTAACCACGGCTGGCCAGTGACTCCGCCAGATAGGCCATCTCCGTTCTGTTCGAGACAATACCGTGACTGTGGATGATCAGGGGCAGGGCAGCCTCGAGCTCTCTTGGAAACCACACGGTCGTCGGTAAGGTCCGCTGCGGTTTGGCGGGCAATCCCCGATTTTCTCCGGTGGGCCGGTTGTCATCGACGAAGACCAATTCAGCGCGGCCGACCTGATATGCTCCGGGCTCCAGCCATGCGGTGCTGGCTGATTCGGGGTTAGGTTTCTCGGGACCAGTGGCCACGTAACCTGCGAGCCCCAAACAGCTCAATGTCACGAGGCCGGCTGCAGCGAATTTGAGTACTTTTTTAACCATTAGTGTCCTCCCAATGGCGTCAGTTTGCGCTAATGGAGCGGAGCAGGCTATTGAAAAATTGCGGGACAGACACTGTAGCCGGCCCACAGATATGCTGGTCAAATGACGAGCCTGTTCGCTCAAGATTCAGTTCAACGGTCCTGGCTTTTCTGATTTTCGCGGTTTGATAGAATCCGGAAGCGGGGTAGACATTGCCTGAGGTGCCAATTGCAACAAACATGTCGCAGTTTTCCAATGCTCTGTTTATGCGGTTCATTTGCAAGGGCATTTCACCGAACCAGACCACATGCGGTCGCAGATTTCCGGCCGAACGACAGCAGCGGCATTGCGTGTCGTAGTCAAAGTCTTCGCTGACATCGAAGATCAGCTTGGAATTGAGGCAACTCATTTTTAGCAGCTCGCCGTGCATATGAATCAGATTCTCGCTGCCTGCACGCTCGTGCAGATTGTCGACGTTTTGCGTGACCAGGAGGAATTCCCCGCCGAATTCATGCTCGAACTTTGCCAGCGCCGAATGAGCGGCATTGGGCGATATCTCAGGCGTCAGCAGCTGTCGTCTGCGTTGGTTATAGAATGTGTACACCAACTGTGGGTTTCTCGCAAAACCTTCCAGCGTTGCGACATCATCGACGTGATGATTGGCCCATAAGCCCTCTGCAGCCCGAAAGGTTTCTATGCCTGATTCGGCTGATATGCCGGCGCCGGTGAGTACGACGATCGAACGGGGACGACTAACCATGTGAAGAATATACCATGAGCGAGGGCTGGCCCGTTATAATGGAAGCACAAGCAAGTCACCCGAGACTTTATCGTTTGCAAGAAGAGGTAATCCATTCATGAGCATGCCCAAGCTTGGCGATCTGGCGCCCGCATTCACACTAACAGATCAAAACGGGAACGGCATTTCCCTAAAGAACTTTCGAGGGAAAAAGTACGTTGTGCTGTATTTCTATCCCAAGGCCATGACGCCTGGCTGCACTGTTCAGGCTTGCGGGCTGCGGGATTCTCTGCCGTCGCTTGAGCAGTTCGAGGCGGTTGCATTGGGCGTCAGCCCAGATCCGATAACGCGCTTGAAAAAATTTGAAGAGAAGGAGGGCCTCAACTTCACCCTTTTGTCAGATGAGGATCACGCGCTCGCAAACAAGTATGGCGTGTGGGGGTTAAAGAAATTCATGGGCCGCGAATTTATGGGGATTATCCGAACTACCTTCATAATCGACAAGAAAGGCAGGGTCGTCCACATCATGGATAAGGTTAAAACTAAAACGCATCATGAAGATGTGGCTAAAATTCTGGCAGAGCTATCCTAGATTGACCGCCCTGAAACTAAACTACCGCCAATACTCGGACACGGGAGCGCCTTTGTTAGTGCTGCATGGTCTGTTCGGCAGCCTGTCTAATTGGAGCTGGCACTGCAAGCAACTGGCTCAGCAGTTTGCTGTCATCGGAGTGGATCTCCGAAATCATGGCAGCTCTCCTCATGATTGTATTCTCAACTATCCCGTCATGGCACAGGATATGCTGCAGCTGCTTGAAGATCTGAACATCGACAGCTGTTATTTGCTGGGCCATTCCATGGGAGGCAAAGTGGCAATGGAACTGGCACTGACGGCCCCGGCTAAAGTTGAACGACTTTTGGTTGTTGATATCGCGCCGGTTTCCTACACGACGCAGTCAGAAGGACATATGCAGGTGATTGCTGGCATGAAAGCGCTGGATCTGGACGGTCTTGATAGTCGCGCTTCAGCTGAGGCGTTCCTGCGGCACTACATTCACGACGAGCCCACACGAAAATTCGTTTTGACAAACCTGATAAACAACCCTGGGGGCAGTTACTGCTGGCGGCTGAATCTCTCGGCGATTGAGAGACACTATGATGCGCTTCGTGACATGCCGGACCACGTTTCGGTGTTTCAGAAGCCAACCCTGTTCGTTAAAGGCGCTGAGTCGGCGTATATTTCATCGAAACATCGGGAACAAACATTGGCTTATTTTCCCCAGTCTGACGTAAAGATCATTATGGGAGCCGGACACTGGCTGCACGCCGATAAACCTCAGATTTTTCAAAAAATTGCCATGGATTTTCTGACCTCTAAGGAATGCGTAGTACGTTCATCTCTGGCTGAGGAGAAAATGCGATGACCATGTTGAGCGTTAATGTGAATAAAATAGCATTGCTGCGCAATTCGCGCGGCCGAGATTTTCCCAATCTTTGTGACTTTGTCAGCAGACTCGTCAATCTCAATGTCAAGGGCATCACCGTGCATCCCCGGCCCGATGAGCGCCATGTGACTCGTCAGGATGTTCTGGATCTCACTGAGTTTCTCGGACTCTATCCGGATGTTGAATTCAACATAGAAGGATACCCATCGGAACAATTCATGGAGCTTGTTCTGTCGGTTCGCCCAGCGCAGTGCACTCTGGTCCCTGACGGGCCGGGCCAGCTGACGTCTGATCATGGCTGGGACGTGTCCGGGAATGAGGGTTTGTTGACACGCAGTTTGACTGATCTGCACAGTGCCGGAATTAGGAGCAGCATTTTTCTTGATCCCGATCCGGAAAAGCTTTCAGGTGTCAAGCAAGTGGGTGCTGACCGGATTGAGCTCTACACTGAAGGTTTTGCGCATCATTTCGGCCTTGAATCCGAGCATTCAGTCCTTGAGGCTTACCGGGCAACCGCTGTCAGCGCTCAGGCGCTTGGACTTGGTGTGAACGCCGGTCACGACCTGGATATCAAGAATCTTGGAAAATTTTTGCAGATTCCCGAAATCCGCGAGGTTTCGATCGGGCACGCGCTAGTGGTTGAGTCGATTCAGTATGGGCTCGAATCCGTGATCGAGCAGTATCTTGCAATCTGTGCTGGAGAGAAGACAGAGAGTCACTGCTACTGAAATTTCTTTGTGAAGCACAGGTTCTGCTCTCCTCAGTACAGGGTCACGTTTCATCCTTTACGCTCAGTCGGGTGTCTAGCCTTTTTTACTCTCGTGAGTCAATCGCATACACTTACGAGTTTTTTGCCTCCCGGTAAAACCTAAAGTTTCCTGATGTCGCGAATATATTTTGGCTACTGGATCGTTGTAGCTGGTTTTTTTACCCAGTTCGTTGCTGTTGGTATGGCCAACTATGTGGTTGGCGCCTTTCTGATCCCAATGACCGAAGAATTTGCATGGACCAGAGCGGAGTTCACGGCCAGTCGTTCTATCGGGCAGCTGGTGTTTGCTGTTACCGGATTTCTTATTGGTGCCCAGATTGATAAATTCGGAGGCCGTCCATTTATTATCGCGGGCTCTCTGGTGCTGGCTTTGTCAATGATCAGCCTCGGCAGTATCAGTGGTCTCGAACAATGGCTATTCATCAATGGCCTGCTTCTAACTACTGGGTCTGCGATGATTGGCAATCTCTCAGTTAATGTGACACTTGGCAAATGGTTTGTCGAGAAACGTGGTAAAGCAGTTGCTCTGGCGGGCATGGGTATCTCCTTGGCAGGAATTGTGCTGCCCCCAGTCGCGACTGTGTTAGTAGACTCTCTCGGCTGGCGCCAATCATGGCGAATGCTCGGTGTGATATCGCTGCTGATGACTCTGCCCGCAGCGTTCGCAGTTCGCCGCCGGCCTGAAGATTACGGTCAGCATCCTGATGGCCACAGCAGTGAAGATGTTGCGGCCGGCAGAGGTGCTGCCGCACAGCGGGATTACGAGAATTCTATGACGCGTGCTCAAGCGATGCGAACTATCAGCTTTTATCTTCTGGTTTTAGCATTCGGGCTGTTTCAGATTTCAATCACTGTCATGCTCACACAAACAATTCCGTTGATGACCGATGCCGGATACTCACGACTGTTCGCTTCGTCAATGATTTCCCTGGCTTCAGTTCCTGCCTTTCTGAGTAAGCCCTTTTGGGGCATCATGATTGACCGTTACGATCCTAAAAAGCTCGCGAGCCTTGGCGCCGCGATCACTGGCATGTCCATCATTTTTATTGTCTGGAGCATCGGCCAGCAGCTCGATGCCTGGGTGTATGCTGCTTTTTTGCTTATGGGGATCGGCTGGGGTGGATTGTTGCCTCTGCAAGAGGTTATTTGGGCCTCGGTGTTTGGCAGGCGCTATCTGGGATCGGTTCGCTCCGCCGCGATGCCGTTCACCTTTGGCATGTCAGCGCTTGGTCCGATTCTGGTGGCCAGCTATTACGATTCGGCTGGCAGTTATGATTTCTCCCTATTAGTCATTGCTGCTTGCAATCTCGCGTCCGCACTCATGCTGTATACCCTGAAAACCCAGCCCTTTCGTTGAGCCGCACAGCGCCGAGTTGTGCATTGACCGCTAGTCGGAGCTTGTCCGCAGCATTGGGGCCAGAATCGGCCAGACATTATCGAGAATCATGAACTGCGCCTCGGCTTTTGGGTGGATACCATCCTCTTGCATCAATTCCGGTCGTTGCGGAATGCCGTCAATTAGAAAAGGCACAAAAGGCAGTTTCTTGTCCTCTGCGATCTCACCAAAAAGAGCATAAAAAGGTTCGGTATAGCGCGGTCCGTAGTTCGGAGGAATCTGAATTCCGGCCAGCAGGACCTCCGCATGTGCTGCGAGGCACATTTCGATCATTGCCGTGAGGTTGTCTTTCAACAACTCGAGCGGAAGACCCCGAAGCCCGTCATTACCTCCGAGTTCGAGAATCACAATCGCTGGCTGAAACTCCTCCAGTGCGGCGGGCAATCTCGCCAGTCCTCCGATGGAGGTTTCTCCACTCACGCTGGCGTTGGTAACGGTGTAGCTAGGGTTTTCCGTCGTTAGTCTTTCAGCCAGAAGATTTACCCAGCCGTCAGCTTCGTCAATGCCATAAGCGGCGCTGAGGCTGTCACCGAAAACCATCAAGGTGCGCTGCACTGAGTGCTCTGCTCCGAATGCGGCGACAGGTGAGATGGTAGCCAAAGCGAAACTGACCAATCCAGCGAGAATCACAGTGCTGAAATCTTTCATAAAATCGGAGGTCTCATGCGGTGCTAGCATTGCCGGCACTAGTAGCCATACTGCCGGCTAATCTGTTGTACAGCTACTAACGTAACAAAATAGAACAAGCAGAGTTCGGAGTATCGCTGTTTTCTCGCACCAATGTACATTGCGCGCAATATAGCAGACTCCGGCCCTTCTCAGTAAGGTAAAGACTCTCGAGGCGCCAGTTCGAATCGCGCGGTCTCAAAGGAGCACGACCTAATGATTGAAACCCGAAGGCTCATCAAGAGCGTCCATACCACTGAAGGGTTGCTAACCATCCTCAAGGGTATAGACCTTCGGGTCACTGAAGGAGAGGTGGTTGCAATTGTTGGTGCTTCAGGCTCCGGAAAATCGACTTTGCTCGGCCTGATGGCAGGACTTGACGGCGCCACCAGTGGAGATGTGCTGCTTGGCGGGAAGAATTTCTCGGCAATGGATGAAGAGCAGCGCGCCATGCTGAGAGGTCAGCTGGTTGGGTTTGTGTTTCAGTCCTTTCAGTTGCTCCCCAGTTTGACCGCCCTGGAAAACGTCATGCTGCCAATTGAGCTCAAAGGAGACTCATCGGCGCGCGAAAAAGCTCAGCATTTGTTGGGCCGCGTGGGTTTGCAAGAGCGCTACCATCATTATCCCAACCAGCTGTCTGGCGGAGAACAGCAACGAGTTGCCATTGCTCGTGCATTCGCAACCGAGGCTAAAATCCTTTTCGCGGACGAACCTACGGGCAATCTGGACACAGGGACGGGAGAACGGGTCATTGAGTTGCTGTTTGATCTTAACCGTGAGTTTTCTACGACCCTAGTGTTGGTCACCCATGATGAGAGACTCGCCCAGCGCTGTGACCGAATTATCAAGCTGGTGGCAGGCGAGATTGCTTCGGACTCCGATTCCAGCCGGGAGGAGAGGGTCGTTGCCTGACAATCGCCCATCTGATCTGATGCCGGCAGGCTCCATTAACCCTAACCTGATGAAGGTCGCGCTCAGGCTGCTCTGGCGCGATTGGCAGGGTGGTGAACTGCGGCTTTTGTTTATTGCGCTGGTCATGGCAGTTACTTCCGTGACAGGCATCGCTCTGTTCACCGACCGGCTTGAGCGAGCACTGCTGCTGGAGTCCGCAAACATGCTTGCAGCAGACCGAATCGTCAGTGGCCGGGGTGAACTTCCTGAGGCTGTACTGGCGGAAGGGCAGTCCCGGGGTCTGCGCACCGCACAAACCCTCTCTTTCACCTCAATGGTTTTTTCGGACTCGGGCAACCTGCTGGTCGCAGCTAAAGCGGTAACGGATTCCTACCCGCTGCGCGGAGAGGTGATTATTACCGAAGAGGCATTCACCCGAGGGCGCCCCATCGTCAGTGGACCGCCACCGGGTGAAGTGTGGCTGGAAGCCCGGGCGTTACCGGCGCTTGATATCGAGGTGGGCGACTCTGTTTTCGTTGGCGAGGCAGCGCTCACTGTCAGTGAGATCATCATAACAGAGCCCGATCGTACCGGTGGCAGCATGATGGATAATGCTGGCCCTCGACTGATGCTGAATATGGCAGATGTTGTGGCGACTAATGTGGTGCAGCTGGGCAGCAGGGTGAGCTACCGATACCTGTTTGCCAGCGATCAACTATCTGATTTGGACGAATTCGAAAGCTGGTTTCGTGCCCAGGAAGAATGGCGCGGTCGCTTTTACATGCGCGACGTGCGCGACGAGAGTCAGGAAGTTGCTGACGCACTGGACCGCGCTGAGAGCTTTTTGTTGCTAGGTTCTCTTTTCGCCGTGGTCCTGGCCGGAGTGGCAATAGCCCTAACTGCCAAGCGCTATAGCGAGCGGCACTTCGATTACGTTGCTATTTTGAAGACCCTGGGATGCACCTCATCCCAGATTTCCTTTATCTACCTCACGGTACAGCTGGTACTGGCACTATTCGCGGTAATCGCCGGTTGGATGCTTGGCTGGCTAGTCCATCACGGCATACTGCAGGTTCTGAAATCTGTGATGCAGGTCGCCTTGCCCGAGGCCGGTATTGAGCCTTATGTGATTGGCGCACTGACCGCACTGGTCTGCCTGCTGGCGTTTGCCTTACCACCATTACTTGCTCTCAGAGAAACGCCGCCGCTCCGAGTTCTGCGCAAGGACATGAGTCAGCAGAGAATCAGTGACAAGTTGCCCTACGCGTTCGGTCTGCTCGGAACGGTCTTTCTTGTGTACTGGTATAGTAAGGATCTGGTGCTTACCTCGGTGCTTGTCAGCTCCGTTGCCGGGATTGCTCTGTTCCTGTCAGTTGTTTCCTATGTCTTTCTGCGATCCGGTGGTTCTGCCGGAATGAAAGCGGGTAATGCTTGGAAGCTGGCCATGACAGCAGCGCGCCGCCGGCGCAGTCAGAATGTGCTGCAAGTTATGGTGTTTTCGATCACGATAATGTCTCTGCTGATCCTGACTTTGTTGCGTACCGACCTGATCAATGAATGGCAGGCGCAGTTGCCCGAAGACACCCCGAATCACTTCATGATGAACATCACCCGCAATCAGATTGCAGGTATTCAGGAATTCTTTGATGGCAATGACATTCAGAACAATGCGTTCTACCCGCTGATCAGTGCTCGTGTGATGCGGGTCAACGGGGATGAGCCCGATCCGGAAGGCAGTCTGGACGATGAAGATCAGGGCAGCCTAACAGACAGCGCTAACTTGGCGGACGTTGAGCTGAGTTCCGAAGCGGGCAGTGCGCTTGAGCTGAACGCGGTGTCTGAGCCGGATGCGGCCTTAGATGAGGGGCGCAGGGTGCGAGGCCGCTTGAGTCGACGGCAAGTCACTTGGGCAGACGACGTGCCTCCTGACAACCTGATCACAGCAGGGCAGTGGTGGGGTGACAATCCTGAGCCGGGCTATGTTTCTATCGAACAAGATTATGCGCAGTGGCTCAATCTTAGCCTGGGTGATCGGCTTGAGTTTGAAATCAATCAACAAACGGTATTTGCTGAGGTAAGCAGCTTTCGCAGTGTGCGCTGGGACAATATGCAGCCGAATTTTTTCATCATCTTTTCGCCCGGCACAATTGATCATTTAGGAGGTACCTTCCTTTCCACGGCACTGATGCGGAATGAACAGAAAATGCTGTTGAACGATCTAATCCGTTTAGTGCCGACGATGGTTGTCATTGAGATTGACGCCCTGATAGAACAGATACAAACGATCATTGCCCAGGTCACCTCGGCCATAGAATTGATCTCGGTTTTGGTTCTGGCGTGCGGAGCGCTGGTGATGCTGGCCTGCGTGAATGCGACTCTGGATGAGCGTTTCCATGAGAATGCCATACTCCGAACTCTGGGCGCCGGACGCAGACTGATCATGACCAGCCTGCTGATTGAATTTGCGACTATTGGTTTTCTTGCTGGCTTAATTGCTACCATCGGTGCCGAAGCCAGCCTCTTTTATCTTCAGCAAGAGGTGTTCGAGCAGGATTTTGCATTCCATTATTGGGTTTGGCCATTGGGCCCGCTCATTGGTACGGGAGTGATTGGTGTGCTAGGTTTTCTCTCTACAAAGGGCGTAGTTCAGATCAGCCCGCTGAATGTGCTCCGGCGCCTGATATGAGGGTCTAGGCGAAGCGCCGGCAGATCTCGGTAATGTCGCGAAGATGGCTGCCAGCAAATAGAAGCAGGTGATTCAACAGAGGGTAGAGGTTGTACAGCGGCATGCGCTCCTGCCAGTCACTCGTGATCTCACTGTTGTCGTAATAGCTTTGGTAAAACGCTGGCGGAAATCCGCCAAACAATGCGGTCATCGCCAGATCGGCTTCTGCCCATCCTCAGTACACTGCCGGATCGATGAGAGCAGGCTGGCCATCGGCACAGAAATGCGTATTGCCTATCCAAAGGTCGCCTTGAATGATTACAGGCGCGAAGTCAGGAATCCAGATGTCCAGCCTGTCTGAGATCTGCCTCAGTTGCCGAACACTTTCTTTTGGCATCTTGCCCTCGTCAAGACACTGCATCGCAAGCGCCATGATGCGTTGCTCTGCAAAAAACTGATGCCCGTCCCTAGTAATCGGAACCGAGTGGGTCGTCGCCCCGCAGTAGTTATCCTCCGTAAAACCAAAGGCTTCCTCGGGCTCACCGTGCAATGCTGCCAGTCCTGCGTCAAGCAGGCGCCAGTAGTCTGTCCCAGGTGAAACACAACCTAGATCTTCTAGTATCAGATAGTGAACAGCCACTCGCAGAACCTTTGGCACTCTGACGGCTTGTCGTTGACTGAGAGCTGCCAGTCCTGCCGCTTCCGCGCGAAATAACTCAGCTGGTGCGCTGACATTGTATTTCAGGATAACCGAAAGGCCCCTGTCGAGGTGCAGTCTCGCCGTGTTGTTTATGCAACTACCGGCCAGGGCTTCAACCCTGATGATTTCGCCCTAACCTGCATCAGACAGCCAGCTGGCAAAGTGTTCTTTCATGCCTGCAGTCTAAGGGATTTACGCGTTATAATCCCGATCAACCGAGTGTGACTGTTCTTGGTTGTTGGAGAGCGATATGCACAAGTCATCTGGTCCAGACATCTGGGTTACTCATTTTTTCCCGGTTTTTGCGGTGCCATTGCTTCTCGTGCTCAGCAGTGGGAGTCTGTTTGGTCAATCTCTTAAGGGTGTTACTGAAGAAACATGCCTGCGGGGTGATTGCATGAGTGGTGAGGGGACTCTCGAACTTACGACAAAATTTGGCAAGGGGCGCTACACAGGCGGGTTTTTTGAAGGAGAGTTTGAAGGCTATGGCCGCCTTGAGATGCCGATCTCCTGGACAGAGAAGGAAGTTTACGTGGGGAATTGGGAGCGCGGTCTGCGGGTCGGGCGAGGTACGCACTGGAATGGCAAAGGCAACCTATATATCGGCCAGTGGCGGGACAACAAGCGCAATGGCGTTGGGTCCTATTTTTTTAATTTGTCGGAATGGCGGGAAAATCAGCACTCCGAATACTGGCTCAAAGAGAATACCGAAAACTACACTGGCGAATTTGTAAACGATCATTATCAGGGGCAGGGTACCTATCGCTGGGTCAATGGGCACAGGTATGAAGGGGGCTTTTTTGCTGGCGACAAGCATGGCTTTGGCACTTTCTACTATGCGAAAACGGGTACCGCACGACAACAGCTTTGGAATTACGGGGATTTTGTCAGATGATGCCCTCTCTCTCGCTGCGGCACGCTGCCCGTGACCTGGTCAGACAGCCCTGCCGGCAAGCTCAAACACCAGCCCTCATTTCGGGTTCGGGGGTCGGCTCGCCGTTTTTTGAGGGTCAGCTATGGACTTGAAAGCACTCAGACGGGAATACTTGCGGGACGGTCTGGAGAGGGGAAATCTTGCGGACGATCCCTATGAGCAGTTTGAACGATGGATGGCCCAATTTCTGGAACTGGATTTCCCTGATCCTGCGGCCATGACAATTGCGACGGTTGCGCCAGACGGACAACCAAGTCAACGGATTGTTCTGCTCAAACATTTTGATCAGTCGGGATTTGTCTTTTACTCGAACTATGAGAGCAGAAAGGCGCAGGACTTGGATGTAAACCCCAAGATTAGCCTTCATTTTCCGTGGCACGTGATCGAAAGGCAGGTGAAAATCTGCGGGCTGGCCGAGAAAATCTCAGCAGAAGAGTCATGGCAGTATTTCAGCAGCCGCCCCAAGGGTAGCCAGATTGCCGCAGCTGCTTCTCCGCAGAGTCGCGTGATTGATTCACGGGCGGAGTTAATGCGCGAGTATGAAAGAATCGAACAGCAGTATCAGGACGACAAGCTGCCGCTGCCCGATAACTGGGGAGGCTATCGCGTTGTGCCGAATGAGTTTGAATTCTGGCAAGGCGGCGCCCACAGGTTGCATGACCGCTTCAGATACATTTGGCAGGGCAGTGGCTGGACGGTGGACCGATTGGCGCCCTGAATCCGACCAGTCAGCTCGCCTGCCACTTCTTCAGTTTCTTCTTTTCCAGAGCCCGTTTGAGTCTCGCGTACTGGGGCAGGCCGTCCTTGTAGAACGGATAATCCTCGCCCGCGATCAGGGGAGCGAAATAATCCCGGGCGGCACTGGTGATATGGAAGCCATCGCGGCTGATAAAACTGCGGGGCATCATCTTCTCCCGGTTCGCGACATCGGAAAGCTTCGCTTCGCCGATTTCCCAGCGGTACTGCTTGGTCGGCCGTCTGACAATTGTCGGCATGACGGCGTCCTTCCCTGCTAGAGCAAATTCGACGGCAGCTTGGCCCACGGCATATGCTTGCTCTACGTCGGTGGCGGACGCGATATGGCGCGCTGCTCGTTGCAAATAATCAGCCACCGCCCAGTGATACTTGTAGCCCAGTGCTTCCTTGATCGTGTTTGCGACGAAAGGCGCCACTCCACCGAGCTGAACGTGACCAAAAGCATCCTTGCCGCCCGCATCGGCGAGAAACTGTCCGTTTCCATAGTTGGCGCCTTCTGAGACGACAATGGCGCAATAGCCAAATTTCCTGACGCAGGTCTGAACCTTTTTAAGAAACTTTTCTTTATTGAACGCGATTTCCGGAAACAGAATGATGTGTGGCGCGTCCCCCTGCTGCTCGGACGCCAGCCCTGCTGCTCCTGCGATCCAGCCGGCGTGTCTGCCCATCACTTCCATAACAAACACCTTGGTAGAACTCTCGCACATGGAGGCGACGTCCAGCCCAGCCTCGCGAATTGACACGGCAACATACTTGGCCACAGAACCGAACCCAGGGCAGGTGTCTGTAATCGGCAGATCGTTGTCAACGGTTTTTGGAATTCCGATACAGCTGATGGGAAAATTCATGGCCTGGCTGAGTTGAGAGACTTTATTCGCGGTGTCCTGAGAGTCTCCACCGCCGTTATAAAGGAAGTACCGAATGTTATGGGCGCGAAACACGGCCATCAGTCGCTCATATTCCTGCTGATTCTCCTCGAAGGACTTCAGCTTGTAACGACAACTGCCGAACGCCCCTGCCGGTGTCGATCGCAGAGCGGCAATGCTGGTCGCGCTTTCTTTGCCGGTGTCGATCAAGTTTTCATTCAGGGCACCAACAATGCCATTCAGCCCCGCGTACACTTTACCTATCTGGCTTCGATGCTTGCGCGCGGTCTCGATGACCCCGCAGGCACTGGCATTAATGACAGATGTGACACCACCGGACTGCGCATAGAACAAGTTAGGTTTGGGCATGATCACTCGCAAAGATCTTTTGTTTTAAGAGGGCAGTGGTACGTATTTTTGGCGCGGGAATGTCAGCCGCACCAATGTTACTCGTTGTGGAACTCCCTTGCCAGCGCTTCGCTTTTGATGCAACAATCTGCCGCCTTATGAGTCCTACCAAAAAGTTCAACACCCCATGCGACTGATCATCGGAATGAGCGGGGCAAGCGGGGTAATTTACGGTATTCGCTTGCTGGAGGTGCTTAGCCAGGTCGAGCAGGTGGAAACGCACCTTGTGCTTTCCAACTCAGCAAAACTAAACATTGCGATAGAAACAGACCGCAATTCGAAAGAGGTCCAGGATCTGGCAGATGAGGTGTACTCCAACAAGGATATTGCGGCGCGGCTGGCAAGCGGCTCGTTTAAAACTGACGGTATGATCGTAGCCCCCTGTGCGGTTAAAACCTTATCCGCAATCGCAAACTCTTACGCGGATTCCCTTTTGGTTAGGGCGGCAGATGTTGTGCTCAAAGAGCGTCGTCGACTGGTGCTGGTACCGCGCGAGACTCCACTGCATACTGGACACTGTGAATTGCTGTTAAAGGCCAGCCAAATGGGGGCAATTCTGGCGCCGCCCATGCCGGCGCACTACACCAATCCGCAGACGGTTGATGATTTGGTCGACCATCATGTCGGTCGCTTACTCGATTTATTCGACCTTGATTCCGGCCTGGTTCAGCGGTGGCAGGGTCCAGCTTCAAAACAGTCCTGAGTGGGTCTGTCGACCCGTTTAGGCGCAAACCATTATTCTGACAGCTCAATCAATCTGAGGTCACGCTGATCAGGAAAATACTATTACCGGTTCTCTGCATCAGGTGCGCAACCTGACTGATGATGTCGTCGATATCAGCTTGAGCGAGTGCAACACGAGACCGCCGAGGCAGGCAAGCCTCAGTGCAGAGGTCATAGTTGGCAAGCATTATGGTGTTATCACATTGCCCACCATGTGCACTGGCACCACCGAAATGGTTGACCTACGCAATCGAGGCGTTCAGTGTTATGGGATTGGTCCCGCAATTGACCGTGGGGGTCGCCTTGGGCTTTGGTGCTCAAAGCGATCAGTAGCGGATTGCGATTTCGGAGCTTAACCGTTTCGTGAGATTTAAATGGGACGTCGTAATTGATCTGGCTGCGAGGCAATAAGAGTTCGTGTCCAAGGCAAATTGCTTCAACCACCGTGGGGTTGATCAAGTTTCAATAGCTCGTGCCGATCGCCAGCGATCGCTTTTGACGACTATTTTTTAACCAACTAATCGCCGGTTTACCTTCACGAGGCTGTCAATATGCCCGCTGACAGCGTTATCGTGCCTGGAACCCACAGAAGCCGCCAGTTTGTCAAGATTCCTCCGAGCAGAACGCTCTCCCAGAACATTAGCAGTATTTTTCTTGATGGATGGCACAATTAGCTTTTCCAGTTCGTGTTGCTGTATCCTTTCGGCGTCCAGTTCTGCGTTCTCGATCCGTTCTTTCAGGGCGGAAATCTCTGAGCTGGAGGAATAGGCGCTCTCCATTAAGGCGCGCTTTAGTCGGGTTCGCAGGTGTCGCAAGGGCTGTACTACCGTTTTGCGCCAGCTGTCAGAGGTTTCGAGCGCCGTTTCAAGCAGGTCCTCGGTCAGTTCGCCGTGCCGAAATCCGTACCAGATGCAGAACAGCACCAGGTTTACATCAAATCCGTGCTGATTCTGTAAGCTCAGGCACGATGCTGCGACTCCGGGCTCGGAATAAAGTTTCAGAGAGAATTCCCAGAGATCGCCGTTTGCAGTACCCATGATTACCATTGACCGCGTTTGAAAAAACCAGACTAAGTTAATACTAACGCGCTTGGATAGGTTTTACATCGTCTCAGCCAACGTCTTTTTTTGGAATTATGCATATTCACATTCTAGGTATTTGTGGAACTTTCATGGGGTCGCTTGCGGTCATCGCCCAGCAGCTCGGACATCGGGTGAGCGGCAGCGACAAAAATGTCTAT
>JASMER010000229.1:1194-2883 GCA_030752195.1 Gammaproteobacteria bacterium | reverse complement strand
AAGCAGCTGGTCTGATAGACGGATGGCAAGTTCATCTCGGTCGTTCACTCTCCCAATCGGAGTGACACAACCTCTCAGGCCATACTGCTCTGCCAGTTCGCTGAGGCGCGGCAGGTCATACTCGGCGAGCTGCACGACGGCGCCCAATTCTTCGTTAAACAATATCTCGACTGGCTCTCCGGCCCCTGAGAACTGACCAAGCTCGAGATCGACACCGCAGTGTCCCGCGAAACACATTTCAGCGACACAGGCGAACAGCCCACCGTCAGACCGGTCATGATAGGCAGTGAGCAATGCTTCTGCCTTAGACTGTTTAATTAGCTCAAAAAAAGCTTTTAGCGCTTGGGCACTGTCAAGGTCCGGGACTGATCCCAGAGATCTGCCAAACACCTGCGCCAGAGAAGATCCACCCAACCTGAAACGGTCAGAGCTCAAGCTGATCAGGACCAGGAGAGAGTCCTCTTCCCGCGCGAGTTCAGGCGTTATTGACTGGCGGATGTCCGCGACCGGCGCGAATCCTGAGACGATAAGAGACAACGGCGCGGTATTGCTCCTGGCTTCACCTTGCTCTTCCCAGACCGTGCGCATGGACATCGAATCTTTGCCGACCGGGATACAAATTCCCAGCTCGGGACACAAGTCCTCAGCGACCGCTTTCACGGTGGCATAGAGCTTGGCGTCCTCAGCGCCATGCCCTGCCGCAACCATCCAGTTCGCGGACAGCTTGATGTGCTCCAGCGTCGGCACATCGGCGCCCAGCAGGTTGGTCACTGTCTCTGCAATCGCCATACGTCCGGAGGCGGGCGCATCGAACAGGGCGAGTGGTGACCGCTCTCCCATCGCCATCGCCTCACCCACGTAATCCTTGTAGGACGTTGCCGTGACCGCACAGTCTGCCACGGGGACCTGCCAAGGGCCGACCATCTGATCGCGGCACACTTGCCCGGTTATCGTCCGGTCTCCGATCGTAATCAGAAAACCTTTGCTCGCAACCGCTGGCAAGGCCAGAACGCGGTGTATCGCCTCACTCAGTTCAATTCCCTCAAGACCCTCATTGACAGGGTGCATCACTGCTGACTGAACGTTTCGGTGCATTTTTGGAGGCTTGCCGAACAGAACATCCATGGGCAGATCAATCGGCTTGTTATCAAAGTGATGGTCGTTCAGCTCGATGCGCTTGTCCTCAGTAGACTCTCCGACCACCGCGAAGGGGCAGCGCTCTCTGTCACAAATGGCTTCAAATTGGGCAATTTCCGCTTCCTCAACAGCCAGCACGTAGCGCTCCTGAGCTTCATTGCACCAGATCTCCAGCGGCGACATTTGCGGCTCAGCCTTGGGAATGGTCCGCAGCTGAAAACGCCCACCGGTGCCGCCGTCCTTCACCAGCTCTGGTAGCGCATTGGACAGACCCCCGGCACCCACATCGTGGATAAACAGAATCGGATTGCCGTCACCCAGCTGCCAGCAGCGGTCAATGACTTCCTGGCAACGCCGTTCCATTTCTGCGTTTTCGCGCTGCACGGACGCAAAATCCAGATCTTCACTGCCAGTGCCCGAAGCCATCGAGGAGGCGGCACCGCCGCCCAGCCCAATCAACATTGCCGGACCGCCGAGAACGATCAGCTTCGCACCAACCGGGATATCCTCTTTGTGCACGTGCGACTCGCGAATGTTGCCGAGTCCGCCGGC
>JASMER010000229.1:0-1184 GCA_030752195.1 Gammaproteobacteria bacterium | reverse complement strand
AGAACGATCAGCTTCGCACCAACCGGGATATCCTCTTTGTGCACGTGCGACTCGCGAATGTTTCCGAGTCCGCCGGCAATCATGATTGGCTTGTGATAGCCACGCATTTCCATGAGGCCGGACTCGTTGTCGACTGCCGCCTCGTAGGTGCGAAAATAACCACAGAGATTCGGACGTCCATACTCGTTATTGAATGCCGCCCCGCCAATCGGCCCCTCCAGCATGATGTCAAGCGGTGACGCAATGTGAGCCGGCTTGCTCTCGACGTTTTCCCACGGTTGCGGCAGATTCGGAATCCTGAGATTCGAAACGCTGAAGCCGGTCAGCCCGACTTTAGGCTTCGCACCCTTCCCGGTCGCTCCTTCGTCCCGAATTTCGCCACCCGCCCCGGTCGAGGCACCGGGAAACGGTGCAATTGCGGTCGGGTGGTTGTGTGTTTCGACCTTCATCAAAATATGTACCGGTTCCTGATGGAATCCATAGCTTTGAAAATCGCCACTGGGAAAAAATCGCTCGGTCGTGTGGCCCTCCATCACGGCTGCATTGTCCGAATAGGCGGACAGCACCCGATCAGGGGACTTTTCATGACTGACCCGAATCATGCCGAACAGCGAGCGCTTCTGCGCCTGTCCGTCAATCGTCCAGTCAGCATTGAATATTTTGTGCCGGCAATGCTCAGAATTCGCCTGCGCGAACATCATCAATTCAACGTCATTCGGATTCCGGTTGAGCTCTGTGAAACGCGCCGCCAGATACTCCATCTCATCTTCAGCCAGAGCCAGCCCCCACTCAGCGTTGGCCCGGCGCAGGGCCGCCTCTCCTGCCCCAAGCAGGTCAACTGATTTCAGCGACTTAGGCTCGCTGCTGACAAACATCGCTGCGGCGTGTTCAACTCCGGGCAGCACCGTTTGTGTCATCCGGTCATGCAACTGGCTTTGAAGTGCACTGACTATAGTCGCATCCACCGTGCCGGCAAAGCAAAGTCTAAATAAACTTCCCCGCTCTACCCGCCTGACCTGAGTCAGCCCGCAATTTTTCAGAATGTCAGTGGCTTTGCTGGACCAGGGAGAGATAGTCCCCAATCTGGGAACCACCAAACATTCAAAATGAGAAATCTCATCACTGGCTACCTCCTCTTCGTAAGGCTTTTCATAAGGCTCGCCGTACTCCAGCAGTCGGCTAAG
>JASMER010000228.1 GCA_030752195.1 Gammaproteobacteria bacterium | reverse complement strand
ACAGGTGTCGAGTACACCTATGAGTTCTTTGTTCAATAGCGCCAGTTTGCAGGCGGAACATGCCCGGCGTCGAAGACGACGTCCGTAAGCCTTGCTCTCCGGTCTGGTAAATGGGATAGTTGAAGCGAGTTTGGCGTAACATTTGAGGCGCAGTTGGTCTGATAATCACGACAGGATTGAAAGCGGCCTGCGTCAGACTCCTGGTGACAACGGGGCGACTGACAGCAGGATGAAATCACTGCAGGGTCGTTTGTCGGCCCGATCGCCGCACGCCGGCAATCACACTTCCAACTGGACCTCATGACCACACCAACCATCGCAAGTCTCCGACAGACACTCCAGCAGCTTCGCCGTCGCCGCGCGAGGTTTTTCTTTATCAAGGTTGCCAGTCTTATTGCCATTGCCTTGGCCGTCTCGGCTTTGTCTATCAGTTTGGTGGGCGCGTGGTTGGAGCCCGATAAGTTGGGCTCTATCATTCTATTCGGACTGGCTTTATTCGCCGTACTTCTGATCACGGCCTGGTTCCTGCGACTGCTTCGCCTTCGTCACACGGATGACCGGATGCTGGCGCATTATGTTGAGGACCACATACCGGACCTTGAACAGCGCCTTTTGACTTCTCTGGAGTTCAACGAAGACGACCTCAAATACGGTCGAGCGGGAGTCTCTCAGCAATTTATCCAGCAACTCTGGGAAGATGCACAGACCCATGTGGCCGAGCAGCAGCGGGAGGTAGAAACGGTAGCACCCGCGCAGCAATCCTGGATAACACTGGCCACCGCCGTCACGGTCGTCTCTGTAATTTTGGCAGTGTTCTTGAATTCGGAATCATTGCTTAAGTCCGGCGCCCGTCTGGCCTGGCCTTTTGCGATCTCCGAGCCGCTGGCCGTCGCCGAATTCCTGCCGGAAATTGAAATCTCAGTAGAGCCCGGCGACCTCGAGTTACAGCGCGGCAGCAGCTTAACGATCATTGCTCGCGTGTCCAACGCAACGCCAGACAGCATCGATCTGAGGCTGCAGGACGATAACGTCAACTGGCAGGCTGTATCGATGAGTCGGGGTGGCCGCGGCAGCAACAGTGCGACCTACAGTTACTTCATTCCCTCGCTGCAAATGGATACGACCTATTACGTTGCCTTTGAAGAACGGGGACAACAGAGTTCGCCCCAATATCAGATTAACCTGTTCGATTTGCCACAAATCGAGCAAATCAATCTCGCGTTCGATTATCCTGACTACACCCAGCTGACTGATGTCACGGAAGAGGACAGTGGCGACATGATCGTGCCGGAAGGGACACAGGTTTCACTGGACATTCAGTTCAATAAGGCCATTGCTACAGCCCGGGTGGAATTCGAGGAGAGCTATCGTGATTCTGAGGAGGTCGGGTCGGAACTGCCTGCCTATCCGGATCTGGACCTGGAAATCGATGGTGATGTCGGGAGCGCGAGCTTCACCGTGACCCAGGATGGGGTCTACCGCATATTCGCCACCGATCTAGCTGGCCTCGAGAGTCAGGAGCCGCTGGATTATTTCATCAGAGCCATAGAGGACGCGCCGCCGGAACTCTCCTTGCGGCGTCCGGGGCGCGATCAGGAAGTGATGCCGCTAGAGGAAGTGGTGCTGGAAGTGGATGCCAGCGATGATTACGGACTGAGCGAGTTCGCTCTGAACTACAGTGTGGTGGGTTCAGACGAGGTTGAAGTGGATTTCCTCTCTGAAGAGAATGTTCGCAATGTTTCCGGCAGCGAGCTGATTTATCTTGAAGACCTCGAAGTCGAACCGGGGGATTTTGTCAGTTATTTTCTCACGCTAGCCGACAACAACGGCCTGAACGGCCCGGCTGAGGTGATTTCAGATATCTACTTCCTGCAGATTGTCCCTACGGATCAGGAATTTCGCAGAAATCCCGGGATGAGTGGGGGACAGGGTGCAGGCGGCGGTCAGGGCGGTGACAGCAGCGCATTGGTGTCAGTGCAGAAAGACATCATTGCGGCAACCTGGAAGTTGCGCAACCGTCAGAGCCAGGTATCCCCAGAAGAGCTTCGAGCTGATGCGGAAATTATCGCCGAATCTCAGCGCGAGGCAACCGGTCGAGCGAGAATGTCGATTGATCGTCTCGCCGAGCGGTTGAATTTTTCAGACGATACCTATGATTCGGCGGTCGAGAATCTGTCGCTGGCTATTGAGCAGATGAATCTGGCGGTGGGTGAGCTGGATAAAGTGCAGATTACCAGTGCCCTTCAGCCCGAACAGCTGGCTTTGCAATACATCCTTAAGGCAGAAGCAAACATTAATCGCACGAATATCAGCATGCAGCAAGGCGGTGGTGGCGGTGGTGGGGGTTCGGCGCAGCAAGAGCGCGAGGATCTTAGAGAGCTTTTTGAAATGGAAATGGGCCAGCTGGAGAACCGCTATGAAACGCCCAACTCCCGGGGGGGAGGTTCTCAGCAGAATCAGCAGGAGATCGACAAACTGGAAGAGCTCGCGCGGCGCCAGGAGGGTTTGACCCGGGCACAGCGCAATCTGGCGCGGCGGGAAGACCAAATGACTGAAGAGCAGAAGCGCCGCGAATTGGAGCGTCTGATGCGGCAGCAAGAACAGCTGAGCCGCGAGGTCGCACAACTGGCCCAGCAGATGTCGCGAGGTCAGCAGAGCGGCCAGTCTTCGCCGCAAAATGGTAGTCAGTCGCAATCAGCGTCTGGAAGCAGTACTTCCGCTGCGCAGCAGCGCGAAAGTGCCATTCAGCGCGCAGCACAGCAAATGCGGGAGGCGGCAGAGAGTGACTCTGCTTCCATCGCGGCGGCGCGCAGCCAGAAGGCTCTGGAAAACCTGCGGCAGCAACAGCAACGGCTGAATGAACAGGGTGAGAGATCGGTGAATCAGTTGGCGCA
>JASMER010000227.1 GCA_030752195.1 Gammaproteobacteria bacterium | reverse complement strand
TCAGCTCAAAGCGCTGTTTAAAAATATCTCTTATCTGTCAGCGTGTCTCAGTTTACTGACGATGTATTCGGGCCTTGGCATTATTGGTGTCGTTGCGACCTACGCTTACATTTATGTCTACGAGCTTTCCTCTGAGGCGATGATCTGGGCAGGTGTAGCGAAAGGCCCCGGGGTGGTCGTAGCTTTGCCGCTACTTGCCTACCTGTCTAAGTCGATGGATAAAAAGACGATCCTCATTTGGTCCACACTAATTACCTGCGTCCTTGTAGCGTTGCCACACAATCTAAAGATGTTGGATCTATTTCCCGCCAATGACTCTCCATTCATTCTGTTTGCGTTGTTTGTGCCGCTATTTCTCGGCTATCTGATTCTTCCTGTATCTGGAATCATTATTGATTCACAGCTAGTAGATGTGGCCGATCAGCACGAACTTAATACGGGTGAACGTTCCGAAGGTGTGATTTTCTCCGTGCGGAGTTTTGGGATTAAAGCCACCCAGGGCGTTGGTGGTTTCTTGGCGGGTTTTGGCTTGGAGTTCATCAATTTTCCGACCGATGCCGAACCAGGCGTTCTCGCCCAGGAAACACTAACGGGTTTGTTGTTCCTTAATGGGCCGGTGTATCTCGTCCTCTATCTGCTGGCTATCTGGTTCATGACGCTCTATCAGCTAGACAAGGATACACACCGTGAGATTCTGCAAAAACTTGAGGCAAAGCGGGTCGCAGAAGGCGAGTAGACGGAGGAAGAAGTGTCCCATCCAGAAGCAGTTAACGGGCGACTTAATGCGGAAATATTGCTGTCATTAGATGTAGCCGGTGATGCTGGTTATCATCCTTGTGCCGAAGCCTATCCGTCTGCCGATGTGGCTAGTTCCACCCTTGTCCACATTCGTGATTGGGATGAGTCGCGGATCTACCCTGATACAAAACGTGACATTCGCATTTCAATGCCAGCAAAAATAGGTGGCGATCTCGGTCTGTTGGTTTGCCAGGATGGTAAAGACTACGTAGACAGCGAAGGTGCAGTGCGCGCGATCCAGGTACTGGATTCACTGATGCACCGTGGCGAGATACCGCCCACTGTAGGTGTGTTCATAGATCCGGGACAATCCGAAAGTGAGCCCAGACAGAGGAATCTCGAATACGACGCAATGAATGATAGCTATGTGACAATGATCGAAGATGAGGTTCTGCCGATAGTGGAGCGCAAATTTGATCTGAGGTTTTCCAAAGATCCCGCACAGCGGGTCGCCATGGGCATCAGCAGTGGCGGGATCTGCGCGTTCAACATGGCATGGCAGCGACCAGAGAGTTTTGGCAAGGTAATCAGTCATTGTGGTTCGTTCGTTAACATCAGTGGCGGCCACGAATACCCATTGTTAGTTCGCAATGAAGCGCGCAAGCCGATAAAGGTATTTCTGCAGTCCGGCGCAGGAGATGTCGATATACCTCTAGGTAATTGGCCGATGGCCAATCAACAGATGGCAGCAGCACTCGAGTTTGCGGGTTACGACTATCGATTTGAATTTGGTACCGGTGGACATAATAGGCGCCATGGCGGGGCCCTGTTTGCCGAGTCAATGCGCTGGCTGTACAGAGAATCCGGTGTTGGCCGAACGAGTGCAGAGGATGACGCGCTGGCATCCGAACTATCGGAACGAATTCGTGCAGTGCAAAAGACAATTTAGCGGGTAAGGAACCTGTGAATACTTAAAAGGAGTAAGGCATGCGAATTTCAGATGTAAAAGTCACAGTTTGGGAATGGCGCGATATTCCACCAACCCGTTACACCTTGAAGGTCAAAAGTTCTGGTAGCCGTTCAACGCACATGGGTCTGGTGCGTATTCAGACCGATACAGGAATTGAAGGGCACGCCTTTTTGGGTTCTGCACTGAGTGCCCTGGGGAATGATGCAAAACTCATTGTTGAGCGGTTTAAACCGATGTTGGTAGGCCAAGATCCGTTAGCACGAGAACGTATTTGGCGCTCGATGTCTGGATGGGCCATGGGTGGCGTGATGCGAGTGATTGGCGCGCTCGATGTGGCGCTTTGGGATCTCGCAGGTAAGGCCGCTAATGTGCCGATCCATCAATTGATGGGTACCTACAGAAAATCGGTACCCGCTTATGCGAGCTCGGCGGTTTTTGAATCGATAGAAGAGTATGCGGACGAAGCTGTGCGGTACAAGGAGGCCGGATGGCAGGCCTACAAAATACACCCACCTGCAATTCCAGAGCGTGACATCAAAATCTGCGAAGCGGTTCGCAAAGCAGTGGGCGACGACTACCGGCTTATGCTCGATTCCACATGGTCCTACGACTACCCCGCTGCGTTAAGAGTCGGGCGTGCAGCCGAGGCGCTTGGTTTTTACTGGTATGAAGACCCGCTTCAATACGACGATCTATATGGCTACGTAAAGCTCAAGCAGGTTTTGCAGATCCCAATTATGGCGACTGAAATGCCAAGCACTGGGCCGACCTCTTACGCACCTTGGGTGATGGAGCGAGCGACAGATTACTTGCGCGGCGACGTGGCGATAAAAGGTGGACTGACCTCCTGTTTGAAAACAGCGCACATGGCCGAGGCTTTTCAAATGAATTACGAAGTGCACCATGGGGGAAATTCCCTCAATAACGTAGCGAATTTGCACCTGATTATGGCGATCGCAAACTGTGAGTACTTTGAGGTTTTACTTCCAGATGAGGTGCAAAAACACGGTCTAATAGAAGATATTGAAGTGGATAAAGATGGACTGGTGCACGCATTCCAAGGGCCTGGATTAGGCGCGAACATCGATTTTGAAATGATCGAGAGAAATAAAGTTGCAGACCTCTAAAGTCTATCGATACAACCCTCAGCCATTGGCAAGTCGCGATGAACTATAAAAATGGAACCAAGGCATAGGGAACGAGGGCACAGAGAGCAAGGGCAAAGGTAAAAGGGAAAGG
>JASMER010000226.1 GCA_030752195.1 Gammaproteobacteria bacterium | reverse complement strand
TTGCTGTCAACACTCAAGAGTTAGGAACAGGCGTTACAACGCAGGATTCAGTACTCGGCGCGATTGTTGGCTACCTATCACTCTGGTCGGTATATTGGGTTTTCAAGCTGGCAACCGGCAAGGAAGGCATGGGTTATGGTGACTTTAAGCTGCTTGCCGCGTTAGGTGCATGGTTGGGGTGGCAAGCCTTGCTTCCCGTTATCGTTCTTTCGTCACTGGTTGGAGCGACTTTTGGTATTGGCAGCATCCTACTTTTGGGCAGAGACAAGTCAGCACCAATGCCTTTTGGCCCGTTTCTAGCCGGAGCCGGCCTCATCGTGATGGTCTGGGGTAACCAGATCTTCTCCTTTTACACCACCCGATTGTTACTATGAAGTCGTCAGTTCTCAGAACATTACAATCGTATAAAGGTCAGCGATGTTTGTAGTCGGACTAACCGGGGGCATTGGCAGCGGCAAGAGTACGGTTGCCGGGATGTTTGCCGCCTTGGAGATCGATCTTATTGACGCCGATGTCGCCGCCCGTGAGGTCGTGGCGCCAGGCACTACCGCTCTGGCGGAAATAGTCGAGCATTTTGGTCCCGACATACTCATGGCGGATGGCAGTCTAGACCGCCGAGGGCTACGGCGGATCATTTTCCATCAAAAACAAGAAAAGCACTGGCTAGAGACGTTGTTACACCCGCTGATCAGAAGGTGGCTGACGCAGCAAATCTCCGACCGCCGAAGCGCTTATTGCCTGCTTATCTCTCCGCTTCTTCTGGAAACCGGTCAAGCGGAAATGGTTGACCGTATATTGGTCGTCGACGTCTCGGTCGAAACGCAGATCGCGCGCACTCTTGCCCGAGATGGTGGAGAAGAAAGCACTGTCCGCGCAATAATCGCAGCCCAAATTGAAAGAAATCAGCGACTCGAACACGGAGACGACATCATCGACAATGACCTGCCACTACAGACCCTCAGACAACGGGTTGAGACACTACATCAACAGTACCTAACAATGGCAAAAGCTAAGAGAAACGAATGAAATCTGGTAAGGTACGCCAAGTGGACTGTCCAACCTGCCAGGCCGTGGTTTTATGGACGCACTCAAATAAATACCGACCGTTTTGCAGTGAACGGTGCAAGCTGATTGATCTTGGTGACTGGGCGACGGAGAAACGCTTCATTGCCGGCGAACACGTCTACCCCGACGTTGGTGAGGACTCGGAGAGCATCCTGTAGGCAGCACGACGTTGAAGCGTGAGCTCTATTCCCAAAGGTCCATTACGCTGCTGATGGCGCTATCCAGCGCCCTCCGCGCAAGCGCCGCGGACCCAAATCATTCTGCAGTCTTGACGAATCCCCCAATACCCGCGATGCCTGCTGCTCCTCGCGCCACAGCCAATCGAAGATCAGTCGGTTTCATACCCCCGAGCGCATACACTGGTAGAGAAGCAGTAGCGGCGAGCTCCTCGAATCCACTCCAGCCCAGCAGCGATTTATCCGGATATTTCCCCGTCGGAGCAACAGGCGACAGCAGAGCATAATCAAAACCAAGTGCTTCAGCTTTGATCAGTTCTTGACTGGAATGACACGAACAGCCCACAAGGCGTAACCGTTCACCGACGCTTGCCTGCAACCTTCCTAATTCAATGGCCGTTAGATGAAGACCAACCTCGATGGGCAATTCCTCCTCGAGGGTGAATGGGCCGTTCACAATCAAGCGCGGTCCACAGCCACTCAGAATGTTGAGACTCCTGTGTGTCCAGTCCAGCAGTTGATCATGGGTGAGTTGCTTCTGTCGAATCTGGACTGCCTGCGCATCAGGGCGTTTAAAAGAGCTGAGATAAACGGAAAGCTGCGAGAAGACTTCGAATTGCGGCGTAATCGCCATTTGCTTCGGTAGCTGAAGCAGATTTATTATCCGATGGTTCGCCTGCGGAAACTGGCGGTAATTCATGTCCGCTGGCATTAGCCATTGAATTTTCTGACCTTCTCGACCAGAGGGCTCACCATCAAATTCGGTCACCTGCCACACATCCAATAGAACCTGCTTGTCACCATAATCATGTTGAATCTTTATGAAGGGGTACGCCTTACGAACCCGTAGACCAATCTCTTCATGAATCTCGCGCTGCAGAGCGGAGAATACTGTCTCCCCCGACTCAAGCTTGCCCCCCGGAAATTCCCAGAGGTTTCCCTGGTGACTTCCCGGCGGGCGCAGCGCTACAAGCACTTCCTGATTGGGGTTTTTGATAATTGCGACTGCAACGTGCAGCATGGAAAAACACCTGGAAGCTAGGAACGATACTCCGCATTAATTCGAACGTAATCATGCGAAAGGTCTGAAGTCCAAACAGTTTCAGCGTGGCCTCCCCTGCCAAGCTCGACTGAAATTTCAATGTCGGTCTTATCGACCTGCTTTTTCCCCTGACGCTCTGAATAGCTTGCAGACAATTCGCCATTTTCAATCAGACTGAGCTTTCCCAAGCGAATGCTGACACCTGAAACGTCAAGATTCTCGACCTCCGCCCGACCAACCGCAGCCAAAATTCTTCCCCAGTTAGGGTCCGAGGCAAACAAGGCGGTTTTAACCAATGGAGATTCAGCCAGAGCATAGGCTACGGCGAGACATTCTTGCTCATTTCTGCCCCCGGTCACGTTAACAGTGATAAACTTCGTTCCACCTTCAGCATCCCTGATCAGATCCTTAGCGAGTTCCTGAAAAAGTTCGCGAACTGCTGCTAGGTACAATTCCTGATCGGCTGCCTGCAGTTCTTCAAAGACGATGCCCTTGCCACTGGCAACAAGCATGCACGCGTCGTTGGTCGATGTGTCGCCGTCAACAGTAATTCGATTGAAACTTTGAGATACGACATCTTCGAGTTGTCTTTCCAACGTTGCTACCTCAACGCGTATATCGCTGAAGACAAACGCAAGCATGGTAGCCATATTTGGCTTAATCATGCCGGCTCCCTTGGCGATACCGCTAATCCGA
>JASMER010000225.1 GCA_030752195.1 Gammaproteobacteria bacterium | reverse complement strand
GCCCAGATCAACCATCTCAGCATTGCAGTTGTTGGCGAAATCACCGCTTTCGTCTAATACGTATGCGACGCCGCCTGACATACCAGCGGCGAAGTTCCGCCCGGTAGGTCCTAGCACAACGACACGGCCACCTGTCATATACTCGCAACCATGATCACCCACGGCCTCAACCACGGCTCTTATGCCACTATTACGTACGCAAAAACGTTCACCTGCTTTTCCACATATATAAGCTTCACCGGCTGTAGCGCCGTAGAATGCAACATTGCCAATAATGATGTTTTCTCGAGGAACAAAGGTAGACTCTGCCGGAGGGTACGCTATCAGACGGGCACCTGACAATCCTTTGCCGAAGTAGTCGTTTGCATCACCCTCCACCTCCATTGTCATACCTAACGGTGTAAATGCACCAAAAGACTGTCCAGCCGCACCTTGGAACTTGAGTTGTATCGTACTATCTGGGAGACCGTCAGGACCAAAACGACGCGTTATCTCACTGCCAACCTGCGTTCCAACAACTCGGTTGAGGTTACTGATTGGTAATGTAGCTTCCACTTTATCACCGTTCTCTAAAGCAGGACTGCATAGTTTCATTAAAGTTGTCTGATCAAGTGATCCGGCTAAGCCGTGGTCCTGTATTTCAGTGCAGTAACGCCCAACATCGCGAGCAACGTCCGGCTGGTAAAGTATTGGCTCAAGATCAATGCCCTTGCCTTTCCAGTGGTCAATAGCTGCCTTCGGCTGAAGTCGGTCGGTGCGACCAATCATCTCTTCTACCGTGCGGAAACCCAGCTGGGCCATTATTTCTCGCATATCTTGAGCAACAAACCGTAGAAAATTGACGACGTGATCTGGCGAACCCATGAACTTTTTACGCAGTTCCGGGTTCTGCGTCGCTACACCCACCGGACAGGTATCAAGGTGACACACACGCATCATTATGCACCCCATGGCGACCAGTCCCGTGGTCGCGAAACCAAATTCCTCTGCGCCGAGTAGAGCAGCAATTACAACGTCACGACCGGTCTTCAGTTGTCCATCTGTCTCGACCACTACACGCGAACGCAAGTTGTTAATCAATAGTGTTTGATGCGTTTCAGCTAGACCTAATTCCCATGGCAAGCCTGCGTGCTTTATTGAAGTTTGGGGCGAAGCACCCGTTCCCCCGTCATGGCCAGAGACCAATATGACATCTGCTTTCGCTTTCGCTACGCCAGCAGCCACTGTGCCAACACCAACCTCTGAGACCAACTTGACGTTAATACGCGCCCCATCGTTGGCATTTTTCAAATCATGAATCAGCTGAGCTAAATCCTCTATGGAATAAATATCATGGTGTGGCGGGGGAGAAATGAGCTCTACACCCGCAGTCGAGTGGCGAACTTTAGCAATCCAAGGATAAACCTTTTTTCCTGGTAATTCACCACCTTCTCCGGGCTTGGCGCCTTGCGCCATTTTGATTTGTATCTCCTCAGCTTGCGTCAGATAATGACTTGTGACACCAAAGCGACCTGAGGCCACTTGCTTAATAGCACTGTTTTTCGAGTCTCCGTTTGGCTCTGGCGTAAAGCGAGCTGGGTCTTCACCCCCTTCACCTGTGTTACTACGCCCACCGATTCTATTCATGGCAACGGCCAAAGCCTCATGTGCTTCCTTACTGATTGAACCGTAAGACATCGCACCGCTCTTGAAACGGCGTGTAATCGCTTCAACGGGCTCCACCTCATCAATAGGCACAGCACCTTGAGAATGAGACACTTTGAAATCGAGCAGACTCCGCAACGTAGCTATCCGCTTAGATTGGTCGTTAATCAGTTCCGCATACTGCTTATAACATTCGTAGTCGTCGTTACGAACCGAACGCTGCAATAGATGAATCGATTTGGGATTAAAAAGATGATGCTCTCCCTCTTTACGCCACTGATAATGTCCCCCCACGTCAAGCGTTGTGCTGTTGGTCTCAACTTTAGGGAAGGCACGGGCATGACGCTCAAGCGATTCACGTGCTATGCCTTCGATACTCATCCCGCTGACCTGTGTAATGGTCCAAGTGAAGTATTTGTCAATTACCTTCTGATCAAGACCCATAGCCTCAAACAACTGTGCACCACGATACGACTTAATCGTTGCTACACCCATCTTAGCCATAACTTTTATTACGCCTTTTATTGCGCCATAGACGTAACGCTCTTCAGAATCCTCATATGTGTACTCGTCAAGCAAGCCCTCACGTACCATGTCATTGAGACTTTCAAAAGCCATATAAGGGTTTATCGCTTGTGCACCGTAACCAAGTAACAAACAGAAATGGTGTACCTCGCGCGGCTCACCTGATTCAATCACCAGACCGACGCGCGTGCGCGTCTCATTGCGCACCAAATGGTGGTGGACCCCTGCCACTGCCAGTAAAGATGGAATCGGAACTTTGCTCTCATCAACACCACGGTCTGAAAGAATAACCAAGTTGTTACCCTGTAAAATGGCCTCATCAACCTTAAGACATAGTGCCTCCATAGCCTTCTCTAAGCCCTCTTCTCCTGCAGACTTATCGAAAAAAATGGGCAATGTTATCGCATGGTGGCCGTAAAGATCCACCCCACGCAACTTCTCAAGCTCCGCATTTTTGAGTATCGGACGATCCAGCGTTATTTGGCGACAACTCGCCGGCTCTGGTTCGAGCAAGTTTTGCTCCGGACCAATTTTTGTCTCGGCCGAGGTTATCAACTCTTCACGCAACGGATCCAGCGGGGGATTAGTAACCTGAGCAAAATGTTGCTTAAAATAACCAAACAACAGTTGCGTCTTGTCAGAAAGTGCTGCCAATGCAGCATCATTACCCATTGAACCTATCGGATCTCTCAACGCCTGCACCATCGGTTTAAGAAACACCCTTAAATCTTCAAATGTGTAACCGAATGCCTGTTGCATCTTCAGAACTTCTTCATGCGTAGCAAGCAGCGGCTCACCTTGGGTTTCTGGCAAGTCTT
>JASMER010000224.1 GCA_030752195.1 Gammaproteobacteria bacterium | reverse complement strand
TGTTGAAGCTCTGGCTCAGTATATCGTTAATGAGGTGCAAGATGTCTACCGACTTCAGGGTGTTCGGATTAACGATAAGCACATTGAAGTGATCGTCCGCCAGATGTTACGGAAAGTTGAAATTACCAACTCCGGTGACTCGAACCTCATTAAAGGCGAGCAGCTCACTTACACCGAGATTCTTGAAATTAACGAACAGCTCGAGTCTGAAGATAAGCAGCCAGCTCGTTATGATCGCCAACTGCTTGGCATAACCAAGGCGTCATTAGCCACAGAATCTTTTATTTCTGCAGCATCTTTCCAGGAGACCACGCGTGTTCTTACCGAGGCAGCGGTTACTGGAAAGCGCGATTTCCTTCGCGGCCTGAAAGAAAACGTGGTTGTTGGGCGACTGATTCCTGCCGGAACCGGGCTGGCCTATCACGAGGCGCGTAAGAAGCAAGCGCTGGAAGAGGCAGACAGCGAAACGGTCAGTGCGAGCGATGTTGAAGCGGCATTGTCCGAGGCGTTGAGCTCAGAAGTCATCGATGCGGGCGCTGATGCGGCTCCAACAGCCGAGTAATCAGTTGGGAGTTAGGGTTTCGGGCAATTCTGTACGAAACCCAGAGTCGGGCAAAAAGTTGACTCAAGACGGGCCTGTCATTAAACTTCGGCCCTCTTTTTGCTAGCTTCCCCGAGGCGTTAGTAACCTTTTGAGTCGTATTTTGCGCATAGCAGCACCACGGCAAGATTTGACAAAGACGAAAGACAAAGGAACTCAGAGACAAAGATGGCTACAATTAATCAGCTAGTACGCAAACCCCGCAAGAGTAAGGCGTCGAAGAGCGACGTCCCTGCTCTACAAAGCTCACCGCAGAAACGGGGGGTTTGTACAAGGGTTTATACGACGACTCCTAAAAAGCCGAACTCTGCATTGCGCAAGGTCTGCCGTGTTCGTCTGGTCAATGGTTATGAGGTGACTTCCTACATAGGAGGCGAAGGTCACAACTTGCAGGAGCACTCGGTGGTTCTGATTCGTGGCGGTCGTGTTAAAGATCTCCCTGGTGTGCGCTACCACACAGTTCGTGGCACGCTCGACACGTCAGGTGTGGCCGACAGGAAACAGGGTCGATCCAAGTATGGAGCGAAGCGTCCCAAGGGCTAAGACTGGGCGGGCTGGCTGTCGCACATTTTGCGGGAGTTAGCTAGAACCCATAAGAGTAGAAGACAAGCGCAAGGACCGTGCGTCTCGCTGCGGCTCTATAAACACGGTAGCGAGAATGAGTAAGGCCGGGCGACAGTTCCTCACAAGAGGAGCGCTGTGAGTTCCCGGGTTAACCTGAATAAACATCGAGGTCGAGTATGCCAAGAAGAAGAGTTGTGGCAAAACGTGAAGTTCTGCCTGATCCAAAATTCGGATCGAGAGTCCTAGCCAAGTTCATGAACCACGTCATGACAGACGGCAAGAAATCTATTGCCGAGAAAATCGTCTATGGCGCTCTTGATATAGTCTCAGAGCGTTCCGGCTCTGATCCACTTGAAGTCTTCGAAGCGGCACTTGAAGCAATTGCTCCGATGGTGGAAGTGAAGTCTCGTCGCGTTGGCGGCGCTACCTATCAGGTGCCCGTTGAAGTTCGGGCCGAACGGCGAAGCGCGCTGGCTATGCGATGGTTGGTGGAGCATTCCCGGGCACGCGGCGAAAAATCCATGGTTTTGCGCCTAGCTGGTGAAATCACTGACGCGGCTGACGGTCGTGGTAGTGCCGTCAAGAAGCGTGAAGACGTCCACAGAATGGCCGAAGCGAATCGCGCATTCTCGCACTTCCGCTTCTGAGAGCTATTACCGTTTCTTCTGAATCCATCAGGATAAAACCGTGGCTCGGAAACATCCATTAAGTCGCTATCGCAACATAGGGATCGCTGCACACGTCGACGCAGGAAAGACCACGACCACAGAGCGTGTGCTTTTCTACACCGGCATCTCCCACAAGATTGGTGAAGTGCATGACGGGGCTGCGGTGATGGACTGGATGGAGCAGGAGCAAGAGCGCGGAATAACCATAACGTCAGCTGCCACCACTTGCTTCTGGAATGGCATGGACAGTCAGTACGACGAGCACCGTATCAACATCATTGATACTCCCGGCCACGTCGATTTCACCATTGAAGTTGAGCGTTCGCTGCGTGTTCTTGACGGTGCCGTCGTAGTTCTCTGTGCCTCCTCGGGTGTGCAGCCACAAACTGAAACTGTGTGGCGGCAGGCCAATCGGTATGAAGTTCCCCGGATGGTTTTCGTCAATAAGATGGACCGGGCAGGTGCTGATTTTCTGAAAGTGGTTGAGCAGATGGAAGACCGCCTTGGAGCCAATGCGGTGCCGTTGCAGCTGGCCATCGGTGCCGAAGATGAATTCAAAGGTGTAATTGATCTGGTCAAGATGAAATCAATCCTGTGGAGCGAAGAGGATCAAGGAACGACTTTCAAGTACGCAGAAATTCCTGAAGATATGACGGCGCTTTGCGCCGAATGGCGTGAGCGAATGCTGGAAGCTGCAGCAGAGGCGAACGAAGAAATTATGGATAAGTATCTGGAAGAAAGTGACCTGAGCGAAGAAGAGCTTAAGGCGGCAATCCGTCAGCTGACCCTTGCCAATGAGATCGTGCCGGTTTTATGCGGATCTGCCTTCAAAAACAAAGGTGTTCAGGCCGTGCTGGACGCGGTAGTCGACTATATGCCTTCGCCCACGGAAGTGAAGGCTATCGAGGGCACGCTGGATGATGGTGCTGCTACCACCTGTGAAGTGAATGATGATGCTCCGTTTGCTTCACTTGCCTTTAAAATTGCGACAGATCCCTATGTCGGTACACTCACATTCTTCCGAGTTTACTCTGGGAGACTGAACAGCGGGGATACTGTCTATAATCCCTTGAAGCACAAAAAAGAGCGCGTTGGCCGTATGGTGCAGATGCACTCAAACTCGCGCGAAGAAATAAAAGAAGTCCTAGCAGGCGATAT
>JASMER010000223.1 GCA_030752195.1 Gammaproteobacteria bacterium | reverse complement strand
TTTCGTCACCATGCATATCATGCGAATGAGTAGAATGGTGCCTATCATTTGTGTGAGCGGACTCATGCGATTGTGCATGAGAGTCCTCACCACCGCGCATGAGGTAATCAGGATGTCGATGATCATCTGATGGCAAAGTCTCGAGGCCGTCTGCAGTCATGCTGCCCTGCACAGCATAGGATTCGCCTTGCTCACTCATGCTCAATGACATCCATACCACCGCCCCTGAATTGAGCGGCACCATCAGTGACAGCAGTAGCTGATATATGATTGCAGTTCGACTCACGCACGCAGTGTCACACCATCACCAGGCGATTACAATGGTCACCGGCCGGTTAAGCTGCTCTACAGCTGCTAACAAGGCGCTGAATGACGCTTTTCGGACAAGAGACTGTCAAGTGTGCCGCGGCAACTTGAGCTCGGATTACTTTAAGAACACGAGAGCTACAATCTTTCCACAAAAGATTACTGGTCTTGTCCCGACACTTCGCTGTCCTTAGCGCCCGGACTTCGGGATACACGTCCTTAGCGACTTGCCCGCACATTCATGCGCAGAGAATAAAGGCTGGTTCTTGCTGTCATGTACAAAGTGCGACCGTCCACCCCGCCGAAGCCGACGTTAGCAGGCATTTGAGCCGTTTCAATGAACTCGATCTGTTCTCCTGCTGGGTTTCGAATGCTGATACCACCCACCCAGGTCAGATAAACATTCCCCTGCTCATCAAGCGTCATACCGTCGGAGCCCTGGTCGGCAAACTCTGATCGGTTACTGAGACTACCATCTATATTAATGTTGTAACGGTAGATCTTGCGCGTCTCGGTGCTCGCCAGATACAGCACTCTGCCGTCCTCAGTGCCGACAATACCGTTTGGTTTCGGAATATCCAGAATCACCGCTTCAATGCTTTGCCGATCTGGTGAAATCCGGTAAACGTACTCGCCGGGTTGGGCAAGATCACCATCTGGGTACCGATAGCGAGGGTCAGTAAAATAGATACTGCCATTGGGATGAACCCAGGCATCATTCGGGCTGTTGAAGGGTTGCCCGTTAAAACCGTCAGCCACTACAGCAAGATTGCCCACACTGTCCATCTTTGTGAGTCGTTGACCGGATTGCTCACAGATCAGCAGTGAACCATCGAGATCGAGAGTCAAGCCATTGGCGTGCTGACTCGGTGAATACGCAATATCAATCTGACCGCCGGGCAGCATGCGGTGCACCACATTGTTGTCGATGTCAGTAAAATACAGAGTCCCGTCTCTGGTAGAGACCGGACCTTCCAAAAAGCCAAACCCTCCCTGGACTTCCACGACTTCGGCGCCGTGCGCGATCAGACCCGCTTCCTGCGCTAAGGCGGAGCTCATAAATAAAACAGAACAGCACAAAACGGTGGGAAACTTATTTTTCATGTCTGGGCTCCTTTACGCGTAAGAGATCTTATTGCTTTTTGTCTGCAAACATTAAATACACTTTATTTCTGCTGCCACAAGCAAAGAATCCGAAACAGTCAGAAACAGACCTCCAGCAGCCAGCGCTGGATACGGCCCTGAAACATGCGCAAGCATTTTCCAGAGAGCGCACTGCAAGGAATCAGACTCATAGCCAGCCTTTCGCGAAGGCCGTCGCTCCAAGAAGTCCTGGCAAGGGATGATGGACGAGTACCGTCGGCACCGCCTGCATCAGCCCGCGATGACGTCCTTTGTTTTCGAATCCTGCCCTGAAAGCACTTCTTTGCAGTAATTCTGGATACCTCTGGACAATCCCACCGGCAATAAACAGCCCATCGAAAGACCCTGTTACCAGCACGAAATTACCCGCCACCTGCCCAAGCAACTCAAAAAACAGTGCGACCGCCTCCTGAGCGATTTGATCCGTTTCAACTCTCGAAAAAATGGTGGCCGCATCAAATCGCTCGCTTACGGTCTGGCTTCGATTTGCAAGGAATTGATATATATTAACCAGTCCGCCTCCGGACACGAGACGCTCATCTGAGACTCGACCAAACGCATTTGCGAGACTGGCAAGCAATTCGACCTGCATGGGGTTTTCGGGCGCAAATCCAACATGGCCGGATTCTCCGCTCAGCGAAGTCAGCCTGCCATCGCGCTTGATCAGGGTCGCAGCGCCAAAACCGGTTCCGGGACCAACTACCGCCGTTACAAACTCCGTCTGACTCAAATCTGGCAATCCCGCTGGCCCTACCGGAGTCAGATCGACAGGACCAAGCTCCACCATTCCCAGAGCCGCTGCTTCAAAATCATTAAGAAGCTTGACCCTCTCACAGCTGAGTGCGGCTCGGAGGCTAGCTTCATCAAACAGCCAATGGTTGTTGGTCAGACTTGCTTTCCCCTCAGCCACAGGCCCGGCAACGGCCAGGCAGGCGGATCTGACCGGCGGTGCAGAGACTTCTTCAAGATATTGCTGAATAGCTGACTCGGCCGATATAAAATCGTCGCACAGCAAGACTCGCTCGGATTCAAATCCTGGCCCGGCGGGGCGCGCTATCGCGAACCTCGCGTTCGTGCCGCCAATATCGCCAACAAGAACAGTCGATTCAGACATGGCTCAATTGCAATGCGGAGACAGTGAGGGTTTTAATGTCATTGAACCGCCGCGCCGCAAGCAGTTCAGCAGGGATGAACCAACTGCCACCGACACAGGACACACATCCAAGCTTCAGATAATCCTGAATGAGGCCTGAATTGATACCCCCCGTTGGAAAGAAACGGACCTCCGGAAGAGGAGCCGATAGAGCCTTCAACATTTTTGTTCCGCCAAGCAACTCGGCAGGGAAAAATTTCATGAGTGAATAGCCGCTCTCCCAAAGCGAAAGAATTTCACTCGCGGTAGCTGCCCCCGGCACAAACGGCATGCCTACACCCTTGATCTGACTGAATAGACTTCGCGAATGGCCCGGGCTGACCGCAAATTTAGCCCCCCGCTCTCTGATCGCCGTAATCTGTTCCGTTGAACGAACACTGCCTGCTCCGACGCTGATATCGGGAACCGCATCAGCAA
>JASMER010000222.1 GCA_030752195.1 Gammaproteobacteria bacterium | reverse complement strand
AAGATCAGCCTTATATACATCGCCTGAGCGCCCTAGGTATTGAGGCCCAGCGGCGCGGACGCGGAGTGGAATTCGTGACTGAGGTTTCGACGCTAATTTTTGGCGGCACCCAGGATTGGGATCAGGGGGATCACCTAAAGCAGGCGACGATGCGCGCTGGATTGGACCTCGCGGAGCTTGACGCCGCCATAGAGGGCGGCGAACAACTTGCAGAGGTGGCAGAAAACCAGCGCGCGCTAGTAGCAGTAGGTCACTGGGGTGTGCCGACCATGGTCGTCAGAGAGGAGCCTTTCTTTGGTCAGGATCGAGTAAAGACGCTACGCTGGCGACTGGATCAATATGGCTTGGCGCGGGCTGACTGAAAACTGGGGCGAGCGCAGTCAAAAATAGAATCGGATGTTGAGGAATAAAACCGTGTCAGACCCCTATTTGTATAGCGTTTCGAATAACGTCGCGACGTTCAGCATTAATGATGCTCCATGGAATTTGATGAGCGTTGATTACATTGATCGGCTAGAGGAGCAGTTACCTGATGTGCTGGCCAATGATGCGGTCCGCGCCATGGTATTCACCGGCGAAGGTGAAGCGAATTTTTCGGCGGGGATGAATTTACGGCAAATTCCAGACGGCATTAAACGCGCTGGCAGTCCTGAAGCGTTTTTTGGTCAGCGCCATCGAGTGCTAGACATGATTGAAAACGGCGGCACGCCGGCAATCGCGACGCTCTTCGGATTTTGCCTCGGCGGTGGCTTGGAACTGCCCCTTGCCTGCCACTTTCGTTTAGCTGCTGACACAGGTGCACAAATTGGCCTGCCGGAAATGGATCTGGGTAGCGTCCCTGCCTGGGGTGGCTCTGCTCGCCTGCCAAGGGTGGTAGGCCGCAGTCATGCCCTTGATATGATTTTACGGGGCCTAAAAATTGACGGTCCGCATGCCTATCGAATCGGTCTGGTAAGCGAGTTGCTTCCCGTTGCTGAACTAAAACCCCGCGCTCAGGCGCTCGGCGAAGAGTTAGCAGCCCAACCGCGCCAAGCGGTCAAGTCGATGCTAGACACCGTGGTTGGGTTCGAGACCAAGACATTGGCCGAGTCCATGGCAGATGAAGTCTCTGCGGTGTCAGCCAATCGTGGCTCAAAAAATTCTCTCGAAGGTATGCAAGCTTTTATGGAGAAGCGCAAACCGGTCTTCAATCAAGACCTTTAAATTTGGCTCTGTCCCTTTTGTGATAGCAGCTGGGCCGGTCGCGGCCGTCGAGAGCAGATTTGTCTAAAAGTGCATTCCTGCAACTCATCGCGTGCGGGCTATTGTCTTCACCGACGTTTCCTCTGACTTGGATACCGTGGGATATACGCAGAAAAATCACTGACGAACCTAGGACCAAAATGCAGGTTCGTTGGCGCTAGGACTTAGAGACCTGGGCAGAAAAACCAAGCCATCAAACGCACAGGAGAAAATCACGTGATATCCCGCCGTCGGTTTATCGGACAAACCGGAACAGCCTTTGCCGCCCTTGCCATGCTGGCTTGCACGGATCGCGGCCTGACCCAGGCGCCTCGTGTTGTCGGTTACGGCCCCTTAATAGAAGATTCAAACGGCTTGCTCGACTTGCCTGAGGGTTTTAATTACCGCGTACTGTCCCAGTTGGGAGACCTTATGAACGATGGCACCCCAGTGCCAGATAAGGCAGACGGTATGGGCTGCTTTCAGGGTGAAAATGGCGAACTCATTCTGGTGCGGAACCACGAATTGCGGCCCGATGACGATGACGGAAGCCAGATTGCCGAGGGTTTCGATACTCGCAATAGCCGCGTGCTGCCAGGAGGTACCTCGCACATCGTGCTGGATAGCCAATCCCTGGCGGTGAAACGTCAGTTTAGATCCCTGGGCGGAACCATCCGAAATTGTGCCGGTGGCACCACGCCATGGAACACTTGGCTCACCTGCGAAGAAGCGCCGGTGAGTCCCGGTGGTCGCTACGGCGATGCCCTTGGCCGCTCCCACGGCTGGATATTCGAAGTGCCTGCCAGTGCTGCTGGGCTGATAAATCCCGCGCCGCTGCGGGCGATGGGGCGCTTCAATCACGAGGCCGCCTGCGTTGACCCCAGTAGTGGGCTCGTCTACCTCACCGAAGATCGAGAGGACGGGGCTTTATATCGCTTTGTTCCAGCGCAACCCGGAAACCTGCAGGCTGGCGGTCGATTACAGGCCATGGTTATTGAGGGGGTGAAGGATACCCGTAACTGGAACACACAAAATATGATCCAGAATTACAGATTTGAGGCGCGCTGGGTGGACCTCGAAGATGTTGAATCCCCTAATGATGATTTGCGTTATCAAGCTGCTGCCAAGGGTGCTGCAGTCATCGCGCGAGGCGAGGGCATCCACATGGGCAAGAACGAGGCCTACATCTGCTCAACCAGTGGCGGCAAGGAAAAAGTTGGACAAGTGTTTCGTCTGAGCCCCAGCAGGGATGGCTTGTCTGACACAGTGGAGCTGTTTTTCGAAAGCCGTTCGCATCATGCCTTTATCAGCGGAGACAACCTCACCGTCGCCCCTAACGAGCACCTCATTGTCTGCGAGGATCAGTACACGGACTTTGTTGATAATTACCTGCGTGGTTTGACAACTGCCGGTTTGCCCTATGATATGGCCCGACTCAGGCTACAGACGGAACTGGCAGGGGCGTGTTTCTCGCCTGACGGTCAGGTGCTGTTTGTGAACGTTTTTGCACCGACCCGCACCTTGGCGATCACTGGACCTTGGGATCAGTTCGTCGCCTAAGATTCGATCCATTCTCGCAGACCGATCGGGGCAAGTGCTCGGGACTTAGGCGTTTGGTATCTTATGGTGTGACCGCGCAAAACCTGTTTTAACCCTTGGCCTGGGCGGTAGGTTGGTTGATAGTCTTAACGCTGTTGAAGCTGTCACCGGGGGTTAGAGTGAGTGATGTGGTTTTAGTGACTGGGGTGGGTCCGGGCACCGGGAAGGCTGTTGTCGAGCGATTCGCCGGCGCAGGATATGTG
>JASMER010000221.1 GCA_030752195.1 Gammaproteobacteria bacterium | reverse complement strand
GCCACCTGCTGCGGCGAACTGCCTGAAGACATGAAGAATGTCCCGCATATCGCCTTTGTTCAGCACTGGCGCAAACTTCTTTAAGGTGTCACAAATCACTATCTTGCCGTTGGCGTGACCCTCAAGCCGTATCATGTTGAGCAGCCCCAAGGCATCCTGAGTGGTGCGTAAGCCAGGGTCTTGGCTTGTGGCCAGGGTAATCATCGACATACCGTGCTTCTGGCCCATCTTTGCCTTCTGAACCACGCCCCTGGCCCCGTCATCTTCGTTGAAATAGATAACGTCTGAGCCTTTGATGAGGTTGTTCCGGATGGATTTAAACAAGCTACCCAGCACCCAGACCGTCTTACCGGCCCCAGAAGGCGCGTAGACGAGCGTTACGGTTCCGGTGGTAATCATGCCTGAGATAACTTCGCGTTCGTTAGCGAGCCTCTCTTCAAGCTCTGCGATGCGGTGGTGGGTTGCCGCCGCCTGTAATCTGGCTAACGATGAAATCGGTTGGGCATGACCGTTGACTCCTGAGTATCTTTCATAATCTTCGTAGCTCGCCATTGGCGGCCTAGCTTCGTTGAAATCTTTTATCTTATTCATTAATTCATCGTCTTTAGACACGATATGCGTCCTCCTCGACAACCTTGTATCGCCAAGCTGAGTTATTCTGTAAGACCTTTACAAACTCTTGCAGTTTTTGGGCATCCATACCGCGCAGCTTCTCGCCCCTACGGAAAGCGCCGTGGTAGACCAGACACCAGTGCATCATGTAATCCAGATCGTCAGCCGAAAATGTCCTGACCCACTTGGTATATGCCTCAGACCACATACCTTGCGACCGTAACGCATCCAGCACTTCATCTTGGGTGCAACCCGAAAAGCAATGCACGAGGATTTTGTCATCTGCGTCCGTGATCGACAGGCTGGGGCTTTTGTCATCATGGGCTGGGCAGCAGGCGGTATATCTGAACTGGCCTACTTTCTTGAATTTTGGAAGGTTTGATAGCTTGTTTAGAACTGACGCAGGGCTTTCTCTTTCTACTTCCTTGCGCTTTTCCCCAAACGGGCTGAAGCCGAGCGGCCCATCTTTGTTTTCCACTTGATTCCCTTTTCGTTGAGCGGAACCTATAACTCTGAATCAGCCGCCTGAGCTTGTCAACAAATTGCTGACCTTTTTTAAAGATCGCTAGGCTTGTCAACTTGCGTTATGTTGAGTTAAACTGCGTTTAGGTCAACAAAGGAGGGAAAAGTGTGGCTGATAAAAACAAAGGTGAAGTAGAGATTCATGGCAAGGTTTATCTAACTGTTGCCAGAAGGATTGATGATTTCAGAAAGTCGGAACAGTTTAAAGGTTGGTCAATCGAAACAGAGCTGGTAAGTGCTGAAGATTCGATGGTCGTGATGAAGTCGACGATCCGGGATAGTGATGGCAAGGTTGCAGCTACCGGATACGCTGAGGAAAACCGTAGCTTCGGGAAGATCAACAAGACCTCTGCGCTGGAAAATGCTGAAACGTCAGCGGTTGGCAGGGCGTTGGCGTTCCTGGGGCTAGGCGGTAGTGAGATAGCCAGCGCCGATGAAGTATCCACGGCGATTGCACATGGCTCGATAAAGGATGCGATGGAGCCGATCCTGCAGCATAACGAGGCAGCCAGGGAAAACTTCGATTCCATTTACTTCATCAAGGAATACATCAAAACTGGCGATGTTGCCGGAGTTGCACAGATATGGCTGGAGTTGTCTAACGACATCAAAGAAGCCTTATGGGTTGCCCCGACAAAGGGCGGCGTATTTACGACAGAAGAACGGGCTTTCTTAAAGTCTGACGAATTTGCACAAGCCAGGAAGGAGGCTGCATGAGCGACGATCGAGATTTCGTTAACGGCATGATTGTTAAAAAGCCCAACAGTAATGCTCCAGATTGGGTGAAAGCCAAGGTGTCTATCAAGCTCGATGACTTCAAAGGTTGGATCGGCGGTTTTGTCAAAGATAACCCCAATGATGAGTGGATAAACATTGATATTAAAGAATCACAGAAAGGCACTTGGTACGCCGAGCGTGATGCCTGGAAGCCTGAGAAAAAGGATTCCGCTCCCGCAGCCAAGGAAACTGATGACATTCCTTGGTAACATTAACCGCCGCTGAAGGACTCCTAAGCGGCCTTTGCCCCAGTTCCCTTTTCTGGGGCTTTTTTTGAGGTAACGAAATGCCAAACATATCTGAAAAATACATCCAGTGGCGCGAACTGGGAGCCATGTTTAACGCGCACCAAGCTCCGAGCATAATCAAGGTGCTCGAAAGCAACAACATTCCATATTTTACGGATTCTTCTGGAAAACCTATTGTTGAGCGTTCCGTTTTGGATAAGTCTTATGCGGAAACTGCGGAGCGAGAGGCAAAAAGGCAAGCGGTGGAGGAGTTCTTAAAAGGTAGTAGCGACACCACCAGCGCAGCAGAAGCGATGGATAATATGGATGCCGCGATTAGCGAGTTTTCTACCACCATCACAGCTTCGCCAGAATGAGTAAGGATCGGGGCGGTTGGTTATCGGATATGCCCGAATGGTTGCCGCCCTTGCTTCTCGTTTCAGCTATCTCGCTCTACATCCTGGCGCAAGATATTGCCTAAATCTTGGTGGTACTTCACGTTCTCTAAGTGCTGTGCCATCACTTCCGCTTTAGATTGGCCGTGATACTCAACGGCTAACCTCATATCTAACAGCGCCGTGTTCAGGCTCCTAGTCTGGAAGCCGTCACCTTCCTGCTTATAGATCGAAGCCAGCACCCTGCCGAACTTCCCGCGCTTATCTATGTAAGTCCTGAGTATCACTGTACAGCCTTCTGGCAGCTCGTTTTTCAGGTAGTCCTTGGCTAAGTTTCCGAGTGCTTTTGTCTCTACAGTGCCGCCACGGATCTCTGCGGTGTCGATACCGTAGAGCCTTATGGATTGGTTATGAAACCAGACGCCCATGCCTAAATCGAGATCGACCCGGCATGAGTCACCATCATAGACAGATCGGATGTTGGCCTTGTAGGTGT
>JASMER010000220.1 GCA_030752195.1 Gammaproteobacteria bacterium | reverse complement strand
CAATACTTTGCCATCTTGCCTGACGCGGACCTTTCGGCTTCTGCGATTCTTCGAGTCGACGGCATCCGTGACTTGCAGGATTACTCTGCTTTGCTTGCCTATGTCGGCGGTCTGGGACTGGTTGATAATGTGGTGACATCGCAGGTCGCAGGAGAGAGATTGGAATTGCGTCTTGACTTGGTCGGGGACCCTCAGCAGCTTTACGAGTTGATCGCTCTTGATCGGGATTTGCTGCCAATCGAGAGTTCGATGGCTGTCAGTTCTGGACTGCTGCACTACCGCTGGACCAGGTAGGGTTGATCTGTTGTGAATTCTGATTCAACCAGCCAACTGCCACTCGGGATTCGCCTCAATGATGAAGCGACATTCGCCAATTTTCTGGTGTCTCGCGGCAACAAACATTTGTTTGATGTGCTCAACGGTACGCCGCTCTCAGCTCAGCTAATCTACTTGTGGGGCGCTAAGGGCAGCGGGCGAAGTCATCTATTGCAGGCGCTGTGTCACAGATATGCTGAATCCGGCGCATCGACGCTATATTTACCTCTGACAGGCCGGCAGGACTTCGCTCCGCAAATTCTGGAGCATTCGCGTGCTATGTCTGTTATCTGTGTAGATGATCTTGATGCTGTCGCAACAGACATCGTCTGGCAGGAAGCCATTTTCCACTGCTTCAATGAAACAGCCGATAGCAATGTATTCTTTGTGGTCGCCGCAAGCTGTGCGCCGAGAGACTTGCTCCTGTCGCTGGCGGATCTGCTCTCCCGAATGCAGAAGAGCCTGATTTTCCAGTTACAGTCCGCAGATGATGGTTTCAAAAAGCAGATTCTGCAGTATCGGGCAAATTTGCGGGGAATCTCGCTGAGTGATCAGGTCTGCGACTATATTTTGCAGCGAGCTGAGCGCAGTCTAGCTGGTCTTATCGCGGTACTGGAGCGGCTTGATTCAGAGTCCCTTCAGAGGCAAAGGCGATTAACTGTGCCTCTGGTGAAAGACGTCATGGGTTGGTGACGGATGGATTACGGAGTTTCTGGGTGACTCGCAAGTAGGTTAGGAGTGCGCAAAATAACAGAACACTCAACCCTAACTCTGCTGTTCCAGCGATTCTTCCGGCGGGGTCGAACGCGACCAAAACTCCGTGCATGAAGTAAAGTAGTACAACCATACTTAACCAGATAAATTGCTGTGTTTTTTTGTGATGAATCGTCCGAAAAAAACCCAGCAGTGGCGCCGACTGCAATAACCATATAACCGGTATCGCCGGACTTAACTGATCGAGCGCGCTCAAGCTGTTGACTAGGAAAAGAACCAGCAGTGCGTAGTAGCTTCCCACAATACATCGATAACTCAGCTTTGTAGCTCTGATTGTTGGGGCGCTGTCTCCCTCGCTCATGAAAGCAGCCTCAAGCTGAGTCTGGCAATGCGACCGCCCAGGGCCTGGCATAGGTCAATTTCATCTGGGGTGAGATTCACGTTCGCTTCCGAGCCGGCAACATGGCTTGCGCCATAGGGCGTACCTCCGGATTGGGTATTGTATAGAGCGTCTTCCGAGAATGGGATTCCGCAGTACACCATACCGTGATGAATCATTGGGACCGCCATATTGAACAGTGTCGCTTCTTGACCACCATGCAGGCTCGCCGTGGAAGTGAAAGTGCCGACCGGTTTGTCAATGAGCGCACCCGCGCCCCACAGGGAACCGGTGCTGTCAATGAAATACTTCAACGGCGCCGCCATTTGCCCGAATCGGGTTGGGCTTCCCAAAATGAGCCCTGCGCAGTGTTTCAGTTCATCCAGGCTGCTGTAGATTGCCCCGGTTTCAGGAATAGAGGCAGCGGTGGCTTGATGGTCGGGGGAAACGCTTGGCACGGTGCGGATCTTGGCCTCGATGCCATCGATTGATTCTACTCCCTGAGTGATTGCGCGTGCCATCGCAGCCGTAGCGCCTGACCTGCTGTAGTAAAGAATGAGAACGTAAGGAGTTTCCATAGATTGTTATTTCAGCTGTTTAGTGAGGTTTGCGCGAGGTTCATGGATCCGTTGACCAATTGATCCGCGTTTGATCCCGCGGCTTTAAGTTCGGGGGTTGTTGTCGCAACTGTCCCAGCACAAAATACCTGCGTCGGGGGTCTAGGACAATGCAGCAAGGTTTTCACGGCTCGTGCAAACCTAACGACACAATCCCTCTAAAAAAGAGGAGACCGAGGATGGAGTAATTTGACGTTTTTCTCCAGTCCTTCTAAAGGTGTGCTCGATAGAATCTTCCGCAATTCCTCTTGCAGAAACGACGAGACGGTGTGGGATGCCTAGGAGTTCAGACTCTGCAAATTTGACCCCCGGACTAGTTTTCTTGTCCCTGTCGTCCAGCAAAACTTCTATCCCCATCGCGGTTGCTTGCTCATAAATCGACTCAGCAACTGCCGGGACCTGTGCCGATTTGTGTGCGTCAAGCTGCACGATTACCAGTTGAAAAGGGGCGATATTCTCGGGCCAGATTATGCCCTTTTCGTCATGGTTTTGTTCGATGCAGGCTGCGACCACTCTGGTGACGCCTATGCCGTAGCAGCCCATAGACATGACCACAGCTTTGCCGTTCTCGTCCAACACAGTGGCGCCGAGTGCCGAGCTGTACTTTTTGCCAAGTTTAAAGATATGACCCACTTCAATCCCGCGCTTTATTGATAGGGTGCCGTTCCCGTCGGGGCTGCGGTCACCTGAGAGAGCCTTTCTGATGTCTGCCGACTCATGAAAGTGGCAGTCTTGCTCCCAGTTGGCATTGCGAAGATGATGATTGTTTAGATTTGCTCCGCACACGAAATTTTTCATGGTTATCACGCTGTGATCCGCAATGGTGCGGATGTTCAACTTTACAGGGCCGATCGCGCCCGGATCGCAGCCGATGATGTTCTTGACTTCTTCATCTGTTGCGAAAGTCAGCGGAGACAGAACGCCTGGTAGTTTCTGGGCCTTGGTCTCGCTGAGCTCCTGATCCCCGCGAAGGAGCAGTGCAACGAGTTCACCATTGGCTTCACCCTGATCATCTTCACC
>JASMER010000021.1 GCA_030752195.1 Gammaproteobacteria bacterium | reverse complement strand
TCCGCCCAGATTTAGAAAAGTTTGCGAGGGCCTTTCCCCCAGACAAATCAGATTCTCGACGGAACCGCCGGCACGGATTAACCCACCCCACACAATGTCGGGAGAGTGGTTGCCAGTCGCCTTATGCCACTTGGCCAGTAATGTGTGAGCCGGCACGGTGCCACCGCCTTCGAAGCGATTGTCGTGGATATAGATTTGCTCCGGGTAAGGGTCGTAGTTCGGGTCGTCAATGGAGCGCCCGCCCAGCACAAAACTGTAGACCATGAGATTGACATTGTTGTTGTCCCTGAAATTGTTCTCAAAGACTTCGATATTGTCGTTCGCTAGTATCAGCAGTCCCGTGCCGGCCGGAACATTCCCGACTATGGCCCCTTCGGGGGCGAAGTTTGCCGTATTGTTTTCATAAACAGCATTATTGAATACCCGCGTACCCTGGCCGCCCTGAACCTGCAGATTCGGCAAATCAAAAACCAGAATACCTCCGGTATTGTTCGTTGCCACATTGTCATAGACATCTGCAAATGTTGAGTTTTCGATCTCGATACCGGCGACGTTATATTCGGCGCGTGAATTGCGCACAATGATTTGGCTTGACTGTCCGACATAGATTCCAGCATCGGCCGCCCCAATCGCGACGGAACTGTCAATCAGGATGTGGCTGGACTGCACCGGATAGATTCCGTAGGCACCATTCTCAGGGTCCGGGCCCTTGGTCCACTCAGTGCGAACCCGACGAATAATGACGTTATTGCTCTCATTGATTTTCAGCGCGTCTCCGATGGTGTTTTCAATCGCGAGATCTTCGATCACAAAATCGTTAGCCGTCACCAACAGCCCCTCTGCGCCCTGCAGCTGGCCGCTGAATGACAGAATTGAGCTGTCCATGCCAGCACCGCGAATGGTTACTCCCGGAACGGTTAGCGACAGGCTGCGGGTCATCTCATGTCTACCGGGTGGAATCTCGATCGTGTCGCCAGGCTGCGCTTCGATCAGCTGAAGCTGGAGAGATTCCTCGAAGCTTAACTCGGGGTCCAAAGCTGCTCCGGTGCCGGAGCGGTCATTACATGCATTCACTGATAGCGCTACGACAAGCGCCAGGCCATACATTTGGGAAGTCTTCATTGTTTTTATCCTTCGATAGCCAGGTTTCCAATGGCATGTGGGCCCCTGTTCTTTCAGATCAGGCAGTCAGTCTAGCGATCCACCACTTCGTACATCCACGTGTCGCCGCTGCGTATTGATTCGTCGGAAGTAAAGTCACCGTCGGCCCCACCAAAGTATTTTCGGGCAAATTCAGACAGCACCGGAACGACTTCCGGGCCCTCCATGACGCGCCTCAGCCGTTGCTCATACAGCTTTCCATCGATACGCAAAATGATTCGGTCATCGTGGTCAAGATAATGCGGCCACTGCTTCCAGATGCCGCCGTAGCTGGTGTTCATGTAGCCGCTGACGAGGAACAGTCTCTGGTCGTGCACAGCGAGCCAGACTGTTCGCGACCGTGCTGGCTGCAGGGTCTGAAATTCAACCGTGCCTCGATCGGCCAGAAAACTCCAGTCATCAGGGGCCGTCGTGAGCTCACCAGTAGTGAACGGGCCGCCTGAGAAGACTTCCAAAGGTCCGTCGCTGAATCGCATCAGAGCCAGGAACAAGCCGATCATGCCAACAGCGATCCCTAGCGTAAGACCAATTGTGTTCGTCAGCGTTTTCATGGCGAAGTTCCTGTGCAGTGTCTTCGAGCAAGTCCGGTCAGCTCCATCATCTTACTTGTTCACTGAGCTGTTTTTTAGCGTGATTTTTGCCTAATTTCCTGCTTTTTTTAAGAAAAACTTGATCTGGAACGCAAGTCGGCGCGTTTTAGCCATTAGGACTCTGCCCCATCCGGCTTGAATGCCCTTGGGGCTCAAGGCTGTTAGTCCCTACCTCGAGGCTACTGCATGCCTCTCTGAAACTTAAATGCCCCTGCCGTCTAACCCGGTAGGGGCATTTTTTTTGCGGTCCCGAGGACAGTGGCGCCAGAGTCTATCTTAGCGGCAACGGACCGCATTCTTTTGGATAACTCAACCGGGTAAGCCAGTAATGGCGCGGATTCGATGGCTTTCGCTGTCGGTAACATAAACCACGCCGCGATGTACGCAGACCCCGTGGGGTCGATTCAGTGAACAGTTCAAGGGGTCTCCATCCGGGCCGTCGCCCCGTTCACCGCTCCCTAGCACTGTACTGATTAAGCCCGAGTTGAGCGAAAGCCGGCGTAAGACATGATTTTCAGTGTCAACGATGTAAAGGCTGTTATCAGTGCCGGAATAGGCGATTCCTTTGGGCCCGTTAAATGTGGCGTCCAGACCGGGCCCACCGTCACCAGCATATCCCCGCTGTCCGGTTCCGGCAATGCGCTGCAGTCGTCCTGCGTTGAGATCCAGTTTGAATACCGCGTTGCCTTCTCGCAACACCAGATAGGCATTGCCGTCCCTGTCGCAGTCGATGGATCTTGGTCCGAGCAGAGGCGTTCCGGACAATGCTGAGCTGTCCGGAGTTGCAATGCGCTCACCGGTGCCAGATAGTGTGGAAATCATACCCGTCTGACGACTCACACTGCGTAATCGATGATTCCCGATGTCACAGATCAGCAGATTGTTTCGCGAATCAAAAGCGATGCTGTGAGGACGGCGCAACTGGCTCAATACGGCTGAACCGCCATCCCCTGAAAACCCCTCTTCGCCGTTGCCGGCTACTGTACTTACGAGGCCGGTGCTGCCGGCGATGCGTCTTACAGTATGGCTATCGCGCTCCACGACAAAAAGATTGCCCTCAACATCCCATCTGATTTCGTGGGGTGCGGAGAATGCTGTCTCCAGCGGCCGCCGCGATTCACTGCGATAACCCGGCTCGCCGGTCCCGGCAATGGTGGAAAGTCTCAGATTATTTAGATCTATGCGCCGGATGCGGCCGGTGTCGACCTCACAGAAATAGAGTGCCCCATCAGGGCCGGGAACGACGCCGTAGGGATTGTTGACCGGGGTTTCTGTGGCAAGGCTGCCCCGCTCGCCTTCAGGTTCATAACCCGCCTCGCCGGTTCCGGCGATAGTATCCACCCTCCTGCCTTGTCCCCATACGACTGACGGGAAAGAGCCCGCCAGTGAGGTGAGCGCGAGAGTCTGGCCGAAGCGCCGGCGATTCATACTGGGAGTTTCTCTGTTCATGATGATTCTTCTGGTAGCGAATTTCGCGGACCAGGTGTTGTTTTTTTTGCTTTCCCCAAATACTCTCACATTCTGACCGTTTGAATAAGAACAAAAGCAGCAGGGGACTGACCATGTGCGATTTTGAGACGCAGAAAGACGCAGACGATTACCTGAAGACACACCCGGAAATTTCGAGACGTGAGTTTACGACGCTGGCGTCAGGCGCGGGCATGGCGATGATAATGCCGTCAATCGCTGGTGCGCAATCGATCTCCGAGCGGGATGTAGAAATCCGTACCCCGGATGGTGTGGCGGATTGCCATTTTGCGTATCCGTCAACCGGCAGCCACGCCGCAGTGCTGGTTTGGCCGGATATTTTGGCGCTCCGGCCCGCGTTCAGGGAAATGGGCCGCAGGCTGGCGCGGGAAGGTTACGCGGTGCTGACAGTGAACCCTTTTTATCGCGACGCGCGCTCTCCGGTAGTCGGCCTGGGCGCCAGCTTTGGACAACCGGAAATCCGAAACCTGGTGCTGCCTATGGCTAGAAACCTTAACGCAGACACTCACTTCACCGACGCCAAAACGTTTACAGCCTGGCTCGATGAGCAGGATGAAGTGGACACGAGCAAAGGAATTGGTACCACCGGCTACTGCATGGGTGGGCCGATGGTGATGCGCACCGTGGCCGCCGTTCCGGGACGCTTCGCCGCAGGCGCAACTTTCCATGGCGGAGGACTGGCGACGGGAAATCCCGACAGCCCACATCTACTTATCCCTGAGACACAGGCATCCATGCTGCATTGTGTTGCTGACAATGATGATCAGAATGATCCTCAGGCCAAAATGACGCTGCGTGAAGCCTACGATTCAGCAGGTATAAATGCTGAGATTGAAGTGTATTCTGGCGCCCTTCATGGCTGGTGTGCGATTGATTCGCAGGTTTACCATCTGGATCAGGCTGAGAAAGCCTGGGCCCGACTGCTGAACTTGTTCGCGTCGAATCTGGCCTGATTTGATATGTGTGGTTGTTTGGGCCTTCGGTGCTCGGACAGCCTCGCCAATAAAAAAGCCCGGCACGCCGGGCTTTTTTACTCATTCCAGTTAGTCTGGTTGTTGAATATTTAACTTACTGGTCCAGAAAATGTCCGCATTGCCGAAACTGCTATCCTGACGCGATGAGAACCAGGCCATGGTCTCGCCACCCGGTGGCAGGGCCGGGCACATGTCAGCGCCAGCAGTGTTGATCTTGGGTCCGAGATTAAAAGCGGGCTTCCAGTCATTGGGGCCGGCTGAGGCCGCGCCGTAGATGTCCATGCTTCCGAAGCCACCGGGACGATTCGAAGTGAAATACACCTGGCCATCAGCATCCTGTGTGAAGTGAAATTCTTCTGCGGCGGTATTGATGTTCGGGCCCTGGTTCACCGCATCCCCCCAGCCGCCTCTGCCGTCAGGTTTTACGCAGTAAATGTCTGAACCTCCGTAGCCTCCGGCACGACGCGAGGCGAAACAGAGTGTTTCACCGTCTTGCAATACCGCAGGGCAATGCTCGTCGCCCTCCGTGGTGCTGACTGGATAGCCAACTAGCTCCGGTGTTGACCATTGGCCGTTTACTTTTCTGGTTACGAACAGATCATGATTATTTCGCGGAGTGGTGGTGGCCAGCCGATCTGAGCGAAAGTAGATGGTATTGCCGTCTGCGGCAATCCAGGGCTCGCGATCGTCACCCAGGCGCAGGGGGTCTACGTCCGTGGCCGGCGGCTGATTGACCGGGGTGCCCATATTTACGGGAGTATCCCAAGTGCCGGACTCTGGGTTGAAACTCGCGATGTACAGATCCTTGGGGTCTCCATCAGCAACGGCCATGTCCTGGCGGGCGCTGCAGTAAACCATAGTGCCGTCGTCAGCAAAGGATAGCTCGCCCTCGGCCCACATGGTGTTGATCGGCGCGCCAAAATTATGGACAGCTAGCTCTATCCAGTTGGCTTGCTGGGCGCTGGCTGAACTGCCCAGTGTCGTTAAGGCAACTAGCATAAGAGTGCGATAGGTTGTCATGATTCTCCTCGTTTCAATCTCTCAGAATGCTTTTGTTTTATGATACTGACCTGCTCAGGATCTGGACGTAACATGAAACGTCCACCAGTGGTCAGGGCGCTGCGCGTCCGGGTCCGGTGTCGGATTGTAAGGTCCTCCTCCAAAGCTTTGTAGCTTGGTGATCCTCGCATTCCAGGCGGCATCCATGCGTGTGGGCTCTACCACTCTGTTAAGGACAACGGGAAATGTGACGCCATCAAGGCGCATCACAGCGGATTCGTTGGCATCAACACGTGCCGCCCAATATTTTTGCTCACACACCGAGCAACTCAGGTAGAGCTCGCCGGCCGGAGTGGCCATGCAGTTGAGATTGATCGAATGAGGTCGGATCCCAGCATAGATCTGTAATTGACACAGCGGGACCTCATTGGCAAAAGACCAGTCGTCTACCGGGCCATCCGCGGCCGCGCCGAACAGGAATCCGCCGGGTGTGCGTTCGCAGGGACACACTGCAGAATAAATAAGAAAGCCAACAATTCCAGCTGCGAGGGCGGAAGCGAGTGAGACACCGATGATCCACTTGTGATTCGAACTGTGTTGTTCAGCGACACTTTCGGACATGAAACCTCTCCTTTCTTGTACTTGTCATCTGGGATGCTTAGAGACTAACGTATTCGTCAGCAAATCAACATATTTTCGCGGTGTCCACTGTGACGAACTGCCTCTCAGATTCTGCCGATTTCCAATTCAAATAATTGTCTGAGGATGCGCCGCCATTGAACATACTGCTCTGCCATCGTCCCACTCAGGCCGTGGACCTGCTCATTCAGTTCGAGGATGGCTGGTGCCAATTCCTGGTTGAATCCGGCAGCCAGCTCCTGAAACTCCTGTCGGTAGATCTTGCTCCAGCGGAATCGATTATAACGCTGTGTCATCGTGAGATAGCCACTGCTGCTGCTGAAGAAATCCTGGCTTATCGGCTCTTGTTTGCGACTGACGAGTTGCTCCTGCTGATCGTAAGAGTACCGACGCCACATGATATAGGCCTGTAGCATTTCATCGTGCAAAGCACCGTAATATTCATCAACAGTATCGATAAACGCATGGTGTCTGACGCGCATATCCTCAACCCGGGCGAACATTGGATCGCTTTTCGCAGGAAGGCTTGCCGCCTCAAGAAGGCCTTCGTCATTGGTCGCGAGCATGTGTCCGAAGGACTCCGGCGACAGATCGTTTGCGTAGACTAAGGTTGAAACGTCGTGAATTGTCTGCAGGTCGCTCACCGGCAATGTGTCTCGGATGGCCACCAGGTCATTGCCAATTTTCTCGTAGAGATCCTGAAAAGGCTCCTGATGCTCAGAGGGTATAAAGGGTCTGGAGGGAGTAAATCGAATTTCCTCAGGGTAATCTGACAGCATCGCTGCATCCCCGTAGATCGCGCTCAACCAGCTGCGACCTGTGCTGTCTGCCGAGTCGATCTGAATGGCCAGTTCAGTGCCGCTGGAGCGGAGGATTTTCCCGCTAATCAGCAAATCGACCGATGGGTCGGCTTCAGGCAGCACCCTCACGGCCCCCCATTGCTGTGACTCGATCAGCACCTTGCGCAGTAAAAATGGCAGATAACGAATCTCTTTGTCCCGCACTTCCGCAAAAACTCGATCGCCATAGGTCCGTGCTGCGGATTCGTCCTCGTCGTCATCGAACACGACGATGCCAATATCGAGCAACTGATGCTGAGCTGGCTCGGCTTCGGCAATTTTGAGACTGACTTCCCCGACTTGTGGATAGGCAACCGGTTCAAGTGTTGGTGTGCTCAGTGTTGTGCAAGCAGCCAGCGGCAAAAGCAATAAGCCAGGCAGCCTGTGGACCAGGCAGTAGGGACGCTTACTCATCGGCTAGAGGGGCCAACTGACTGCACACTCTGCCACGGGTTACGGTAAGCACACAGTTGAGGCCATCAGAGCCGGCATCATAACGATTGAATGCCTGAATCAGGTTGAAAGGAGCGGAGCCCCTATGGGAAATGCTGGTCACCAGGCGCAGTTCATCTCCTGCTGCCGCCACATCGAATCGGTGGCTGATCTCAAGCTGATCCGGCAGGTCGATGATGAAGACGAGCTGTTGACCGTCCCAGCCACAATACTCTTTGCCATGCTCGCTGGAAAACGTTTCCCTAAGGCCGTGATCGACTGTGCAGATCAGTGGCGCTTCACCGCGGCGCTCGATGCTTACCTCGTTTCGGTCCTGCTCGATACGCAAGATTGTCTGTCTGCTGACGTATTCAGCCAAACGGGCAAGGTTGACGATACTGGTGCCCCGACCACCCAGAGAGTTCAGATTCAGATTGCCCAGCGAGGCGCGCGGGAGGTTCCGTACAGTGACCCCTGAGCGTTGTTGCGCTGCCCTTTCCTGGCGAATAGTCAGCAAGCGGTTAAGTTCATCCTCCCAGCTGTCGCTTCGGTTGAAGTCCTTCTCCCAATCGCCGGCGAAATTCAAGCGGATAGGACGATCCAGATCCAGCAGTGGCAAGGAACTAGCGCTTCGGTCTGCCTGCGCCTGTACCATCTTTAGTGGCAACAGGCACAGAGCAAGCAGCAGTGCACAGTGGCTTAAACCAGCGGGTCTGAATTGTCGTATATTCCGCGCCATAACTAAACTGAACCCCGAGCCGAAACCTCTCTACGACTGCGGCAGCTCTAGAGATACCGAGCTTTTCCGGGGGAGCATGCGTAAACAGAGTTATTGTTTTATTTCTACTTTAAACCAAAATCCTTTTAATTGCCTGTTCGGCAGCATAGACAAGTTTGGATAAGGCTTTTATGCTCGAATCTTTAGCCATCCTATGAGGAATCCGCCATGCTCAGGCATTTCCCGCTTCTGGCATTTTCAACGCTGGCCTGGTTCGCACCGCAGATGACGCTGGCTCAGCGAGATTTCAGTGACGTTGAAATCATTGCCCATCACGTGGCTGGGAGCGTGTATTACTTAGAAGGTGCAGGTGGCAATATCGGGCTCTCTGTCGGGGAAGACGGCGTGGTGATGATAGACGACCAGTTTGCCCCGCTTACCGACAAGATTCTCGCAGCGATCCGTCAACTGAATCAGGGCGAGATCAGGTTTCTGATCAATACTCATGTGCATGGAGATCATACCGGCGGCAATGAGAATCTCGGGAAGATGGGTGTTCTCATCCTCGCCCGTGATGAGGTCAGGGTCAGGTTGGCGGCGCAGTCGCCGGCGGCTGCTCTGCCGGTATTGACGTACAGTGATGCCATCACTATTCATCTGAACGGCGAGGAGGTTTACGCCTTCTCGGTTCCTCCCGCTCATACCGACGGCGACACTTTCATTCACTTCATGGAATCTGATGTGATTCATGCGGGTGATGTGTTCAGAACAACAGCGTTTCCTGTCATTGACACCAATAACGGCGGCAGCCTCGAGGGATCGCTGCAGGCGCTTGGAGTGCTGATCGGGGCGGCCGGACCGGAGACCAAGATACTGCCCGGTCATGGCGAGATTTCATCGCGCTTGGATGTTATGGCGTTTCGCGACATGATCATTGATGTCAGCGCTCAGGTTGAAGACATGGTGGGGCAAGGCTTGAGCTATGAAGGGATATCTGCTGCCAATCCGACTAAGGCCTACAATGCCAGATACGGGGATCCGGATCGATTTCTGCGGGCAGTCTTTATTGAGTTGGGCGGCGAATTCTAACTGCACGCCTTCGCACCGGGCTGACCGTTGTTCAGCACCAAAAACAGGTAATTGGTAAGTCGGTCAATTATGGTGGTAAGAAGATCATCTATCAGAGTGGGATATTTGGCGTTTTGCCTGGTTTATCTGCTTGCTGCGCAGTCCCGTGCGCAAGAAACGGCGGAGGCAGTTCCGGCAGATCAGGCCTTCGTGAATCGTTTCTGGCAGGCAGACTCTGAAGCAGCCAGAATGGCGCTGAGTGAACAACTTCTGGTGAGTCAGCCAGACCCGGCGGCGCTTTTTGAATTGCTTAAAGTGGGACCGCTCTACTCGGATCAGGTCCCCCTTGGCGAGCATGTGCTGGCGAGAACCAACAGCGCCGGGACAGAATTCCCCTACATGATCAACATTCCCCAGGACTATGATCCGCAGCGGAAATGGCCCGTTGAGTTTGTCCTACATGGCGGTGTCGGTCGGCCAAAGGCGGCAGCCGGAGAGAATTTCTGGCAACGAAGCTTGGACAGGATAGGCCAGCCAGGGCGCATTACCGTTGTGCCTCTGGCCTGGCCCGAGGCCGTCTGGTGGCAGGATGAGCAGGCGGATAACTTGGTTGCTATCCTCAACCGCCTGAAATCTACCTACAACGTTGATGAGAATCAGGTGTCCCTGACCGGGATATCCGACGGTGGTACGGGCGCCTATTTTTATGCGTTCAAGCAGCCCACCCAGTGGGCATCCTTTCTTCCCTATATCGGACATCCCGGCGTTTTGCGCAACCCTCAAAGTGGTGGCGGTTACCGGCTTTATTTCGAAAATTTGATGAACAAACCGCTGTACATCGTCAACGGCGAGAATGACCGCCTGTACCCGGCGGCATCGCTGTCATCATTTATTGATATTCTCAAGGACGTCGGAGTTCCTCACACCTGGACTGTCATTGCGGAGGGCGGGCACAACACCGAATGGCTGCCGGATTATCTGGATGAAGTCGAAAAATTCAAGTCCTCGAATCGGAGAGACCCTTTCCCGAGTGCCATTCAGTGGGTTGCAGACCGCACTGACCGCTACAACCGGAATCATTGGATTCAGATTGACGGAATCGATGGAGATGAACGCCCTGCGCTTTTGCAGGTGGATCGCAGCAGCAATCTAATTTCGGTTGAGGCGCGTGGCATCGAGCAATTCAGGCTATTGTTGAGTCCAGATTTCATTGATTTTGCCAGGCCTGTCCAGGTCGTTGTGAATGGTGAAAGCCAGTTTTACGACACCGTTGAACAGAGCGCGGAATCACTGCTCAGATTAGCCTCGCGCGACCTGGATCGTTCTATGCTGATTACCGCTGAGCTGAGCATTTCTCTCACGGATTAGCATGCTGTGTTTTGGTTTCTCAATCGCGCGTCACTGATGCGTTCTTCCACCGATAACAGGTAATTGCGGCGATGACTTACGTCAAGATAGGCGGCCTGAGAGTCGACTCGGTTCTTGCAGATTTTGTGGACTCAGAGCTACTGGCCCGTCTCCCGTTGACGCCTGACGCTTTCTGGACAAAAGCCGAAGCCCTGCTCAAGCAGTTTACCCCTCGCAATGCTGCATTGCTGGCCCGACGCCAGAGTTTGCAGGAACAAATTGATGCCTGGCACCGGGAGCACCCCGGCAGGCCTAAACAGTCTGAATATCTGTCTTTCTTATCCCGTATCGGGTATCTGAATGAGCCTGCTGAAGACTTTGTCATTGAAACCAGTCACGTAGACCAGGAAATCAGTCTTCAGGCTGGGCCGCAATTGGTGGTGCCGGTCAAGAACGCGCGCTTCGCCCTGAATGCAGCCAATGCTCGATGGGGCAGTCTGTACGATGCACTGTATGGTACGGACGCGATTGACGAGGCAGACGGGGCGCAAAGAGGAGGTGCCTATAACCCGATACGCGGAGCCAAGGTTATTGCCTACGCTCGTGCAGTGCTGGATCAGGCCTGTCCGCTTCACTCAGTCTCCCATGCAGAATCAGACGCTTATTTCATTGAACAGGGCGGGCTCAGGGTTCGTACATCAGACGGCGTGACAGCGCTGCGTGACCCCTCGCAATTTAGAGGATATACGGGGCCCGCTGAAGCACCGCACGGTATCTTGCTATGCAACAATAATTTGCATCTGGAAATCCAAATCGATCCCGAATCCGAGATTGGTCGCGAGGATTCAGCAGGGATCAAAGATATCGTTCTTGAGGCGGCAGTCACCACGATTCAGGATTGCGAGGACTCGGTAGCTGCAGTCGACGCTGAAGACAAAGTTGAGGTCTATCGCAACTGCCTCGGACTGATTACCGGCGAACTGGAAGAGACTTTTCAGAAGGGCGGCGTTCAGGTGACACGGCGTCTCAGCGCTAATCGTTCCTATCAGGCCCCCGACGGTAGCCGGTTTGAGCTTCCCGGGCGGAGTCTGTTGCTTTTCCGTAACGTGGGACACCTGATGCGTAATCCGGCCATTCTCGATAAAAATGGGAGCGAGGTTTATGAGGGCTTACTGGATGCAGTGATAACCGGTGCGATTGGTGCGGTAGATATACTGGGTAAAGGTCCTCTGCAGAATTCTCGCGCTGGAAGTGTCTATATTGTCAAACCAAAAATGCACGGTCCGGAGGAAGTCAGATTTGCCTGCGATGTGTTTGCGGCAGTGGAAATGATGCTGGGGCTTGAGCTAGGAAGAATGAAACTGGGAATCATGGATGAGGAACGCCGCACGACGGTGTCGTTGAAAGCCTGCATCAAGGAAGCAAAGGATCGTGTGGTTTTCATCAACACCGGGTTTCTCGATCGTACAGGAGATGAAATACATACAGCAATGGAGGCCGGGCCGATGGTGCCCAAGGCAGACATGAAAGCTTGTGCCTGGATCGCGGCGTACGAGCAGCACAATGTCCAGACCGGCTTATCGTGTGGGTTTCAGGGTCGCAGTCAGATCGGTAAGGGCATGTGGGCCATGCCGGATCTGATGGCCGCCATGCTTGAGCAGAAGCAGGCTCATCCGGAGGCCGGTGCCAACACCGCATGGGTACCTTCTCCGACAGCAGCAGTACTGCATGCACTGCACTACCATCGTGTTGATGTGCATGAAGTGCAGGCAGCACTGAAAAACCAGCGCGCTGCTGACAGGGCAGACATTCTTACTGTCCCGCTGCTGAGCGACCCCAGTTCGCTGACGAGTGAACAGATTCAGCGGGAACTCGACAATAATGCTCAGAGTATCTTGGGTTATGTAGTGCGCTGGGTCGATCAGGGAATCGGCTGTTCGAAGGTGCCCGATATCAATAATGTCGGACTGATGGAGGACCGAGCGACGCTGAGAATTTCTTCACAACACATCGCCAATTGGCTCCGGCATGGCATGTGTACTGAACTTCAGGTGAAGGAAACCTTGCTGCGTATGGCAGCTGTGGTGGATGAACAAAACCGCCATGATCCGCTGTATGAAGCCATGGCACAGGATCCCGACCAGTCCATTTCCTTTCAGGCGGCCTGTGATCTGGTGTTTAAAGGGTGTGAACAGCCAAATGGCTATACTGAGCCGGTGCTACATCGAGCTCGGCTCGCTAAAAAGGCTCAGAATCTTAAATCTTGATTCAATCACTCCCTTGCTGAACTATACCTGCCCGCCTAAATTTGACATTATGAGCTGATATTTAGTCGATTTTTTTGGGAAATAAGTTATGCGAATAATAATTAAAAACGTAAGCCTCATAGCGGTCTCCTTATTCATTTGGCCAGCTGCGGAACTCTTAGGGCAAGAAACTGGCAATGCGAGGGGTCCAATCGTCGATAGTCCTTACGAGATAGTCAGCGGCTGGTTAGAGCCGTTTCAAGAAGACGGCTACGCCTTCGGAGGAAATTCTGCCATATGGGCTGAGACCGCAGACCGAATAATTATTAACCAAAGAGGTGAAACGATTCTCCCTTACCCTGTTCCTGAGGACTTTCCTGGTTTCGCTGGAGCTTTAGGAATAAACGTGCTTCGTGAACCAAATCGAAGAGTTTGGCAAAATTGTCTTTTCGAAGTAGATGCTGATGGACAGGTATTGAGCGTATGGGATCATCTCGACTATTTGTGTGAGGGAGCAGATGGACCTGGCCCGGAAAGAATTAGAGTAAATCCATATGATCCTGAGCGAAAACTTTGGGTTGTTAATCAGACTCATCACGAAATACACGTCCTTTCTAATGATGGGAGCAAGTTGATTGCGACTTATGGCGAGAGAGGAGTGCCTGGCGATGACGCGTATCACTATGGAAGTCCTCAGGACGTGGCGTTTCTCCCAGACGGACGTATTCTGGTCGCTGATGGGTTGTTAAACCATCGGGTAATAGTTTACAACGAAGATATGGAATATCTCGGTGAGTTCGGGAGTCAAGGCGATGCACCAGGCCAATTTAACACGATTCACTCACTTGCAGTTGGCCCGGGCGGGCGGGTTTTTGTAACAGATCGGTCTGGGAACAATGGAGTAAACCTTTATCGAGCCACTGATGATCCCGCTGTCTTTGAGTTTGAGCGGTCAATAGGTGCTCCATTGACACTGCCATTGGACATTATTGTGAATGAGGATGACTTTTGGATAACTGATTTGGGACCATTGCGATTCATAAACTTTGACTTTTACGGACAGATTAAAGCTACTTGGCTTGTTCCAGCTGGCCTGCCAGATGGCTATATTGAAGTCCATTCCTTCTCCGTAGACCCCTCTGGGAACCTATACGGAGGCGACAATCAGTATGGTCGAACACAGAAATTCGTTCCCAAACCGGATGCAGATCCTGAGCTGTTGATCGAGCCTCCCTGGTACCAGCACTAAAAGCGCCAGAGAATCGGTTTCGCTTGCCGGTTCAGCCGAAATTGTGGAGCGATAGCTGTGAACAGACTGCATAAGCCAGTCCCGCGAGCCATGCTGTGGCTGGCTGCCGTTTTATTGCCTTTGTCAGCGGTAGCGCAGGACGAAACCGTCAGGCTCAATAAACTGATTGAGATGTTCTTGCAGGAAGATCCGGCGTTCGGTCTCCTGTCGTTTGACTATTCGCTTAGCAATGCCAGATCACTTGCTTCCTCGGGGCTGGATTTTGTGCTGATTGATATGGAGCACGCTCCATTTGATGTCGAGCGTTTACGCGCTTTCCTGCTGGGGATGACGAACAAGCGCGCCATCATGGAAAAGGGCAGCCTGCAACCTGATGTGGTTCCCTTTGTCAGAATCCCGGCGGCGGGTGGCGCAGATGAACTGATCGCCCAGGCCAAACAAGTTCTGGATGTTGGCGCGTTCGGCGTGATGTTCCCTGCAATACACAACCGCGAACAGGCAGAAATTGCGGTACGCGCCACGCGTTATCCGCAAATCAATGGCGTGCAGGACTACGAGCCGCCCGGCCTAAGAGGTCGCAATCCGTCAAACGCCGTTTGGTACTGGGGCGTGCAGGACTATCACTCCCGCGCTGATGTCTGGCCTCTGGACGCACAAGGCGAGCTGCTTGCCATCATGTTTATTGAATCCCCGGAGGGCGTCGCCAACATTGAGGATATCATCACTGTCCCAGGAGTGGGCGGCATATTTATCGGACCGTCTGATTTAAGCACCTCGATGGGATACGCCAGTCCGTCAGAACCGGCAGTTGAAGAAGCCATTCAGCGGGTGCTTGCGTCGTGTCTTGTGCATGACGTCCCATGCGCGATTACCACCAATGCCCGCACGGTTGAGCGGCGCATCAGTCAGGGCTTCCGTTTTGTGACCGTAGGTCTCGATTCGGGCTTGTCGGCTGGCGCGCGCAGCGCTTTGCAGTTGGGTAGACAAGCTGCGGGCCAAGAATAGTTGCAAGATGGCCGCTTGCTGGCAGGTAGTATTCACCCAATATCTATGAGGAATGGCGGGCCAATCTCTCCTCCTATCAATTTTGAATGTCTGGTCGAGATTGACGTGCAAGCTTACACTGGTGGATAACTTTCTCCCAGACAGCGCATCCTTCATGTAAGCGGTTTCAGTCATGTAGGCATAAGCCCACAACCTGACTGTTTATCGATGCTGCCTACAGAGAGCCTACCCGGGCAGTGGGGGCTAGACTGGTTGTAAGCAATTCCTTGGCAGGACAGCCGGGAACTGGCTTGTTAGGATGGCCATGCAATGATTGAATTGAGCAAAGTCCGAAAATCCTACGATGGCGGCAAATCCTTTGCTGTATTGGATGTCTGTCTTCGTGTGAATCAAGGAGAATTGCTTGGCCTGATCGGGGAATCCGGCTGCGGCAAGACGTCTACGCTCAAGATGATAAACAGGCTTGAGGAGCCTAGCAGCGGAGAGATACTGGTAAATGGTGAAAACGTTCGCCGATATAATGCGGAACAGCTGAGGAGAAATATTGGCTATGTATTTCAGGGGATAGGACTGTTTCCGCATTACACCGTGGCGCAAAATGTGAGCGCTGTCCCCGAGCTACTTGGCTGGTCTCCGAGCGCAGTGCTCGATCGCTGTCGGGTCGTTTTAGATTTAGTGGGCTTACCCCCTGCGCAATTTGCAGAAAGATTTCCCTCGCAGCTTTCTGGTGGTCAACAGCAACGGGTCGGTGTTGCCCGAGCGCTGGCGGCCCAACCGGAACTGATATTGATGGACGAGCCCTTCGGGGCTCTTGATCCGATCACTAGGGCTGAGTTACAGGAAGAATTCAAGAGTATCCAGCGCAAGCTCGAGCTTACCGTCATCATGGTAACCCATGATATGACAGAGGCCCTGCTCATGGCTGATCGCATTGCTGTCATGAAGCAGGGAAAAGTGTTGCAGATCGGCTCGCCGAGAGAGCTGCTTAATGCGCCCTCTGACCCTTATGTCCGAAAGTTGATTGAAATGCCAAAGCGGCGTGCGGATCGCCTGGACCAAATCCTCGATGCTGATAGTCAACCGGGCGCAACAACATGACGGGAAATCTGGCTGAGCAACTGGCTTTGTTGCCTGAGTATTTCAGGGGACACCTGACGCTTACTTTCCTCTCACTTGTCATCGGTATAGTGATCAGTCTCCCGCTAGGGGTCTGGGCTGCACAGGCTCCGCGGATTAAGCGGCCTTTGTTGACTCTGGTGAGTATCATTCAGACTTTTCCCAGTGTAGCAATACTTGCTCTGGTGGTGGCTATGCTTGGCGGGCGTATCGGCCCTTTGCCTGCGATCATCGCTTTGGTGCTCTACAGCATTCTCCCGATTGTGCGAAACACTGTCACCGGCCTTGAGAATGTTGATGAAGAGGTCGTCACCGCGGCCCGTGGTATTGGCATGTCGCCTCGTCAGGTACTCACCAAAGTGCGTATTCCTCTGGCGTTGCCGGTCATCATTGCCGGTATTCGCACGGCGGCAGTGTGGACGGTAGGGCTTGCGACTTTGTCGACGTTGGTCGGCGCAAGCAGTTTCGGGAACTATATTTTTACCGGATTGCAAACGCGGAATTTGCTGGCCGTCAGCGTTGGCAGCCTCGCTGCGGCCGTTATGGCGGTGATCCTTGACAGTATCATTGGAGGTTTCCAGTGGCTTGCGCTCAATCGAAACGCAGGAGCTCGGTCGGCTCGATACAAGGTAGTGAAAATTCTGGTTATCACCGGACTCACTTCGGTACTAGGCGTGTCGGTATACAGTTCCTTGCCTGCCGAGGAAGTCGATATTGTCATTGGGGGGAAGGGCTTTACCGAGCAATACATCGTCGCCGGCGCAGTTGAAGAAGTCCTTCAGG
>JASMER010000219.1 GCA_030752195.1 Gammaproteobacteria bacterium | reverse complement strand
GGGTGCTTGACCAAATTAGACGAATACTTGCCTCAATCATACGTGCGATTGTGATCATACTTTTCACTTGCGGTCTCGAGGCCCACGCTCAGGAGCGAATCGAGCTTGAAGATGGGAGTCATCTGACGGTTTTCCTCACTGAGCCAATTGCAACGAAGAACGGGCGGAGCCCTCTCGTCATCCTGATGGGCGGAGGTCCGGGAAATATCTCTATTTCCCGCGATACTTCTCAGTGGTTGGGCAGCGAGTTTGCTCAGCGAGGATGGTTCGTTGCGGTACCGGTGTCGCCCAATAATCGGGCGTTTCGCGGTTACGATAACAACGAGAAAATTTCGATGCTGATTGACCAGCTTCAGCAGCGTAGCGATGTGGAATCCGGCAAGACGTTGCTGGCCGGAATCTCTAACGGCGGCATGTCCGCCCTGGAAATTGCCCGTCGCAACCCGGAGAAATTTCTTGGGGTTGCTGCCGTTCCGGCTCTTTCGACCTCGGCATTGGATAACAAATCACTGGCGGGGTTTCCGGTCTACCTCCGTATTGGCGGTGAAGACCAATTGGGATGGGCTGAACGCTTTGACGAAACGGTTGCCGCCCTTGAAGATGCAGGGGTCGACCTGGATGCAGCCATTCTGGACAGTGCGCCGCATATGTTTCGGATGAACTGGAAGTCCCTGGATGCCTGGTTGGCAAAAATCAGGGTCGAAATAGAGAAATAACAGAAAACTACCAAGTCATTAATCTGGAGTAGAGAATGAAAAAAATTAGCGTAAGTACCTTCGCTTTCCTTTGTGCGATCTTAAGCCTGCCGGCTTCGCTGCAGGCGGGCCCGCCGGCCACGGTTGATCAACTGGACTGGATGACCGGCAACTGGGCAGGGCAGTTGGGCCCTAATCAGCTGGAAGAAAACTGGATTGCCACAGAAGGTGGTTCGATCGCTGCCATGGTGCGAATGACGGGAAGCGGTGCGACCAGCATGTTTGAGATGATTACGATCGAAGAAGTCGATGGTTCGCTGATGCTCAATATTCAGCAGTGGGATCCAGGTTTTAAGCCCCGCACTGAATCTCCTCAGACCATGGAGTTGGAAGAAATTACCACCAACAGCGTTAAATTTCGAGCTGTGACTGAAGGTGGCATGTCAACTTTGGGCTACAGCCATCCAGACGCAGAAACCTTTATCATTCATGTAGGACAACTGGACGGCAATGTTCTGGACATTCCTCTGAAAGCGCGAAGCATCTGGTAGAATGGCAATGCCGAACAGAAACTGAAATAAAAAGGGGCTTATTGCCCCTTTTTATGAACTTCTTGTCAGCGCGGTCAGTTAATTATCGCGCTGGCACATGTCTCGAGATATCAGCCATCTGCATTGTTGAGTAGCTCCACCCAATTTCCGTCCGGATCAGCTACGATGGCGATGGTGATGCCGGTTCGGATTTCTTTCATGGGCACAACAATTTTAACGCCGGCCGCTTCCAGTGAGGCAACCTTGTCTTTAAGATCGCTGATGTGCAGAGTCCAGTAGCGATACCCGGTTGCCCCGCGAATGCCGCCAGGAGCGGCAGTCAGATTAGGTTTCGGGTCTGTTTCGATGACTTTCACGATACTATCGCCAACCTTGAACCGGTGCATGACCCCGCCGCCCGGCATGTCTATCACCGATTCGACTTCGAGCCCTAGCTGCTCGCCGTAGAAGTTGAGCATGGCGTCTAGGTTGTTCGTGATGATGCCAAGATCAATGGCAGATTTCTGAATACTCATAGATTTCCTAATTGAGCGTGAACGATTTCAAGCGCTGCACTGATGTCTCTAAGCTGCGCCCATGATGGCCTTGGTTTCAAGGAATTCTTCGAATCCTTCAATACCCCACTCCCGACCATTGCCAGACTGCTTATACCCACCAAAGGGTGCTGCAAAATCAGGGCCTGCGCCGTTAATGTGGACATTACCGGTGCGCAACTTGAGTGCAACCGCCTGTGCGTGAGACGCTTCCCCTGACACATATCCGGACAAACCATAATCAGTATCATTGGCTATTCTGACCGCATCTTCTTCGTCCTGATAGGCGATTATCGACAGCACCGGTCCGAAAATTTCTTCCCGCGCGATGGTCATGTCATTGGTGACGTTCGCAAAAACCGTTGGCTGGACATAGTAGCCTTTATCTAATCCTTCAGGTCGACCAGTTCCTCCGGCGATCAGTTCAGCACCCTCTTCAACGCCCTTTGCGATTAGGCCCTGAATCTTCGTGTATTGCATTTCGCTGACAACCGGACCCAACTTAGTGGTGTCGTCCTGAGGGTCTCCGACGATGGCTTTGGCTGCGGCGACTTTGGCCACTTCGATCGCCTCCGCCATTCGCGCTGCCGGTACCAGCATGCGCGTGGGTGCATTGCAGGACTGTCCGCTGTTGCCAAAGCAGCTGGCAACGCCGCCGCCAACCGCCTTAGCAAAGTCAGCGACGTCCTCCAGAATGATATTAGCTGATTTGCCGCCTAGTTCCTGAGTGACTCGCTTGATTCCGTCGGCAGCGTCGCGGGCGACTTCGCGGCCTGCTCTGGTTGATCCGGTAAAAGACACCAGATCGATGTCCGGATGGGCTGAGATCGCTGAGCCCACAGCAGGCCCGTCTCCGTTGACGAGGTTGAAGACGCCTGCTGGTAAGCCCGACTCGGCGATCACCTCTGCCAGAATGTAGGCGCTGACCGGTGCGATCTCAGAAGGTTTAAGAACCATGGTGCAACCAGCGGCGATCGCTGGCGCCACTTTGCAGGCAATCTGGTTCAGCGGCCAGTTCCAGGGGGTAATGAAGCCGCAGACCCCGGCCGATTCTTTGACAATTCGGGTGCTGCCGCGTATTTCTTCAAATTCGAAATCTTCCAGGATTTTCAGCGCGGTCATAAAGTGACCCATGCCACTGCCAACTTGCGCTGTTTTCGACAATCCCATCGGTGCGCCCATTTCTGTCGAGATCGCGACAGCCATCTCTTCACTTCTGCCTTTAAGCCCCGCGATGATGTTTCCCAGTATGTTCTTGCGGGTCTCGATGCT
>JASMER010000218.1 GCA_030752195.1 Gammaproteobacteria bacterium | reverse complement strand
TCGTCTGTGTGCTGATTGAGGAATCTGTCACGATATCAAGGGTCATCCCTTCGGGAAGATTCAGCTCCGATGAAGCCATGAACTCTTTCACCTGGCGGGCTGAGGTTACTATGTCTTCTTTGCCCACTCGCATTACATCGATTATGGCTGAATTGGTCCCATCGAGCCGAGCATCCAAATAACCCTCGGCGAAGTCGTCTCGAACCGTCGCTATCTCGCCCAGACGAAGCTGAGACCCGTCCGGGTACGATGCGACCACGATATCTTCATATTCGGAACCCTGGTACACCTGTCCCTTAGTGCGCAGAAGTATCTCACCTGATTCAGTTCGGATGGTTCCTCCCGGCAAATCGAGGGAGGCACGGGAAATCGCCCTCGAAATCTGGTCCAAGGTTAGACCATACTGACGCAGCGTAAATTCGGAGACTTCAATTGAAATCTCAAGCGGCCGAATGTACTCGATATTGACTTGAGACACTTCAGGAAGATCAAGAAGATCGTCTCGGATACCTTCAGCAACGTTTTTTAGATTCAGGTCGTTCGTATCGGATGATAGAGCCATCGTCATCACATTGCCCGTGCTGCTGAATGCCCGGTATATCGGCTTTTCTGTTTCCGTGGGAAAAGTCGTGATGGCATCAACATTTCCCTTCACGTCATTGAGAACGCGATTGAGATCAGCACCATTTGCCAATTGGACCGTCGCGTCACACCCTCCTTCTCGAGCAGTGGACGTTAAAGTATCGATATTTTCAATACCCTTCAGTGATTCTTCCAACCGCAGACAGACTCCTGTTTCAGATTCCTCCGGAGTCGCACCGAGATAAGGGATGCTGACCTGAATCACGCCAAAATCTATATCAGGAAATTCTTCCTGATTTAGATTTGAATAGGCGACAAATCCCCCTACCAGGAAAATCCACATGAGCAGATTACTGGCAACAGGATTTTTCACGAACCAAGTAATGGGAGTTCTCAATGCTGTCCTCTCACTCTGAAGTAATCTGATCCGAAAACTCACGCGGTGATGCGGCAGAGCCCATGGCTAGATGGCCTGAACAACCGGCTGAACGGCCATACCATCCACCACTGCCTGAATCGGAGAGATGCAGATCCGCTCGCCAGGCAAAATACCGCTGCTGATCAAAACCTGCTGCTCCTCCAGTCTAAAAATCTCGACCTCCCGGTAATACATCTTATTTTCCGCATCAACGATCAGGACCTGATTGTTGTTGCGAATAACGCTCCGCGGAAGGGAAATAATGTTCTCAACCGTCCGGCCCTGGATGTCAGCTTCGACGTACAAGCCGATCGGCAGCGGAATTGTCCGTAACCCATTCTCGTCTTGTTCCTTATCGGTACTTGGCTGCGACACCCTTATGATCGTCTGGACAGTGTTGCTACTAGGGTCGATTGAGGCTTCAATTCGAACAAGCTTACCCGGCCAATTGTATTTTTGACCGCCGTACATTCCAGTTAGCAGTACATCAGGTGCATGCTCTTCTGAAATCTCTCCCCTTTGGCCTAAAGGAACGTTCAGAAACCCCAATTGGCGAATAGCCAACGGAACTCGAACTTCCACCTCATCGGCACCATAAAGTAGAGCTACCGACTGAGCGCGGTTGACGTACTGACCAAGCTCGACATCTCTGGACTGAATAACCGCGTTGAATGGCGCTCTGATTTCAGTACGATCTAGGTCCAACTGCGCCTGGTCATAGCTTGCCTGCGCATCGATCAGACGTGCTTTGTTGACGTTCGCCCGGCGCTGCGCGTCCTGCAACTGAGAATCGCTCGCCAGACGCTGCTCTGCCAGTTCACGCATTCGCGCCAACTCAGTGTCGGCAAATTCTGCTTCGGCTTGCGCCTGCTGAAGGTTAGCCCGGCTCCTTTCAAGGGCGGTCTCAAAATCTGCAGCTTCCAGCCGCAGCAACGCTTGTCCTCCCTCGACGTAACCACCGGCTTCCATGCTCGGAGAGATCCATTCGACAGGGCCCGCGACTGGGGCAGACAGACTTGCCGTCTGAGCGGCCTGCACTTTCCCCTGAGAACCAACAACTAAATCCACTGATTCGAGATTGACCTCGGCGACCCTGACGGAGACAGGAATGATTTCTATCGCGGCTTCTTCCACCGTGGTCGGATTTCGAATCAAATAACCCGAAATGAGAAAACACCCGATTAAGATCGCGATGGGTAAAACTATACGTTTCATGTCTAAGCCCTGGTTGGTTGATCTACCCTGCCATCTCGCTTTAGATCTGACTAGGAACTACCTGAATCGGCCTGCTAATCCGCACGCGCGCTTGGTTTGTGCCCTAGGAAGAAGGCGGTAACAACTGCCTTCAACCCATGAAGGAGTGTAGTGATCTCCGCAGCCTCCCTGTCACCTTTCCAGCCGGGCATCTCGCCCAAGAGATCGGTCAAGGCGCGTTATTTACCCCGTCTGTCGATCTCCGTGTGGATGGACCGAGCCTTCTTCTGGGCGACAACTTGGAGTCTCAGTACCATTGAGAAACCTGAATACCAAACCGTCGTAAGAAATTCTAAATGCTGCTGCCACTTGTAAATCGCAACATAAATATCGCCTCTGTCCCCGTCGAAGTTACGACCATTTCCCTAATGCAGTTCATCTGTTCTGCATCAGCACAGGCCTCTCTGATCGCGCCGCGACTGGCATTGAACGGAGCAGCCATGGCCCTCCAATGACGCACATCAAGGGTTTCACCACGCGAAAACGCGGCAACCCCAAGACGCAGCGCGCTGACTGTTGTCACAGTTAAAGACCAAGTGATCTCGCTTTGTCCAATTAGTTACCAAAAGTAGCACGCTGCCCCTGGACAACAACTGAAAAACGATGAATTGAACAGATCTGGCGGTGAGTTGAACGTGCATTGACCGGTTTGGGTCAGCGGTATCCTCGATGCAGGCTATCTCGGACAGAAAGGCAAAACGATCGTTCTGGCAAATGGACTCAACCAAAACGGCGGGCTAGCGGGAAAGGCGTCCGTTAACTGCCCCAATGCAAGTCACGAAAACGAACGCATGCTTGAATCGGTGGAATGTTCTGATGGGAATTCTGACGG
>JASMER010000217.1 GCA_030752195.1 Gammaproteobacteria bacterium | reverse complement strand
ATCTGCGATGTCGTGAGTGAAGACGGTGACGCAGTCGAGGCTTCGACAGGCTGGTACGACGCCACTGGTAGAAAGCAAGCCCTTTGACAACTTGAAGCCTGTAAGGCGATTGAATGCCGCCGGAATGCGACCTGAGCCCGCGGTATCGGTGCCCAGCGCAAAGCTCACTAGTCTGCAGGCCAAGGCGATGGCGCTGCCAGAACTGGAGCCGCCGGGTATGCGGTCTGGTAGGGCCGGATTGATCGGCACGCCATAGGGTGAGCGTACGCCGACGAGGCCGGTGGCGAATTGATCGAGATTGGTTTTGCCCACAGGGATAGCTCCAGCGTCGATCAAACACTGTACCGCGAAGGCAGATGCCGTGGGCTGATAGGCATAGTCTGGGCAGGCTGCCGTGGTCGGCATACCGGCGACGTCGATGTTGTCCTTCACCGCAAATGGCACACCCCACAGGGGCAGACTGTCGGGCTCGGTGTCGGCTAATCGATCTAGATAAATTTGCAGTCTTGCCCTGTTTGGTGGAGTGATCCAGATGGGGTTGTCTGCCATGGCTGCAGAAGTTGTTACGATATAATCGATCACCGCTTCAGGTGTTATCTGACCGGATCGGTATGACGCCAGCAAATCACTAACCGAACCTTCGAGAAAAGTTGCAACAAGTGGCGATTCAGGCATGGAAGATCTCATTGATGTTGGTATGACAAGACGTTGCAATAAGTGTTTCGACCTACTCTCATCAACGTGTGATGGCTGCCATAAATAGCACTTAAACGGGGCGGAACAGACTCCATCGCACTGAATTGGTGCAGCGAAAGGAGGTGGCCTGCCCGCCTAACCTCGACTTTTCAATGTCTCTTGGCGCGTGGCATTTATATGAGCGTGAGTGTTGCTAATGGTGTGCCAACTCTCTCGGACTTGGCAGAGGGTCTTGTTCCGCCTGTGCACTTGGCACGGCCCGCGGGATGACGTGGCGCGGGCGCCCTGACTTGGCACGGCTCGTGCAAATTGCCCCGAGCAAGAAAACGCATGTGAGTTCCGAACTGTGTCCATCGAGATCGCCCAGCACCTCCCCGTACGGATCCTGTTAATCTCTATGCAGTTAACGTTAGCGTGCGCTCTGCTTTGCCAAAAAGCCTCACGAAGGAGCGATAAGGCTTGATCCCGATCGAGCAGATTGAAAAAGGTATCGATACCCCATGATGAGTGATTACATCGAAAGTATTCCAGGCGGACGGCATTGGTCTATGACCGTTAGAAGGGGAGTTGTGCTTGAACTTACGGATCTGTCCGGTGGTAGCAATGTAGGGATGCTCATCTATAACGCTGAGAATACCACCGAAAGGCTGAATTTGCCGGACACCTTGAAGTGCCAGCATACGTTTAAGATTACAATGGGCAACTGTCTGTACACCGACATGGGACGCATCCTCTGCTCCGTGATCGGTGACGATGCCGGTTGGCACGATGCAACCAGTGGCACGTGTACCGAGGCCTTGCTAGAGACCAAGCCCTGGTCTAAGGACAACTATCAAAAAGCGTTGAACGACTATGTGCGCAATGGCCAGGACAGTTTTCTGATTGAGCTTGGTAAGTATGGACTTGGTCAACGCGACTTAGTTGCTAATATGAACTGGTTTAGTCGAGTCGACGCGGATGCTCAGGGCCATCTATCCCTGGCCCCAGGGTGCCAACCGGGTACCAAGGTAAGGCTGCGCTTCGAAATGGACAGCATCGTCGTTTGCCACACTTGCCCGCATCCCTTCAATGATTCTCCCGATTACCCGGGTACAGAAGTTCAGATGGCCCTTGGCAAGGCTTTGCCTGTTGAAGACGATGATTTTTGTCGCAACAGCTGCGAGGAGAACATGCGCGGCTTCACCAACACGGAGCTTTATTACTTTGGAAGATAGCGTGTCACCAATACAAAAATTGATTTTACAGGATGAAGCGCCCAAGACGATTCCTGCCGGCGGCTACTGGCTCGGCGTGCTGCCCAAGGATCGCATCATTCGACTCACTGATGCACATGGGAACCAGGCTGTAGATACACTGTTTTTTAACGCGGACAACTTTGCGGAGCGCTATAGTGCCATGCAGACCATCCAAGCCCAGCGTTCGCTGTATTTGACCACAGGCACGGTGCTGAGATCGGAGAGTGGAAAGGCCCTAGCGGAAATTGTCGAGGATACCTGCGGTCGCCACGACACCTTAGGGGGCGCCTGCGCCGCGGAGAGCAATACGGTCCGCTATGCCCTAGACAAACGAACCATGCACTCGTGCCGCGACAGTTGGTTGCTTGCTTTAAATACGCAGTTCGCTGATTTGCAGCTGGAAAAATCGGATCTGTCCCATAACGTGAATTTCTTTATGAATGTCCCGGTCACGCCAGAGGGCAGGCTGACCTTTGAAGACGGCGTCAGCGGACCAGGCAAGTATGTGGAAATTCTCGCGCACGCGAATCTCGCGATTTTGATCTCCAATTGCCCCCAGCTGAACAATCCATGCAACGGCTACGATCCCACCCCCGTTCAGGTCGAGATGAGGCTGCAATAAATTGTTCACGAAAATTTTGATCGCAAACCGTGGCGTCGCTGCGGTTCGTATCGCTCGAACTCTAAAGCGCATGGGCATCGCTAGTATTGCCCTTCGCACCACGGCAGAAAAAGATAGCCAGTACTTCGGGTCATTCGACGAGGTCTACGATCTGGTCGGTGATTCGGTGGCCGAAACCTACTTAGACGTAGAGCAAATCCTTGCAATTGCTGCCCGTGCCAAGGCCGAAGCAATTCATCCGGGATACGGCTTTTTGAGCGAGAACGCAGAATTTGCCAGTAAGGTAGCGGCGGCAGGATTGTCCTTTCTTGGGCCGTCCCCAGACGTGATCAACGTGTTTGGTCTCAAGCATGAGGCGCGCGCCATGGCTAAAGCGCAAGGTGTTCCAATTTTGGAAGGCACAGGTATTTTGCCTGACTTGGCGGCAGCGCTCGCGGCAGCCGATGAGGTGGGCTTTCCATTGCTGCTTAAGAGCACTGCTGGCGGTGGCGGTATCGGCATGCAGCGCTGTGATTCTGCCCAAGACTTGGAAGCGGCGTTCGAGTCCG
>JASMER010000216.1 GCA_030752195.1 Gammaproteobacteria bacterium | reverse complement strand
TCAGAAGGTACTGGTAAACTGACCTCTGTGGTTGGCTATATGAATAGCCAGTTTGACCGCTCAATCACTTGGAAAGATGCCGAGGAAGCGATAAAACGCTGGGGCAGGCCATTTGCTATCAAGGGCGTAATGTCTGTCGAAGATGCAAAAAGGGCAGTGGATATTGGCGCCAGCGCAGTCATGATTTCCAATCATGGCGGCCGGCAATTGGATGGCTCAACGGCACCTTTCGACCAGCTTGGGCCAATTGTTGACGCCGTGGGAGATCAGATAGAAGTGATCGTTGATGGTGGCGTACGTAGAGGCACGCACGTGCTTAAGGCGCTCGCCATGGGAGCGACAGCCTGCATGATCGGGCGCGGATATCTCTATGCCGTAGCGGCAGGTGGCTATGCCGGCGTAGATCGGGCGCTTACGCGTCTGCGCGAGGAAATTGAGCGGGATATGATACTTATGGGTTGCTCTTCACTGGATGAGCTCGATCGGAGCAAGCTGCACCGCGAGTAAACTCCAGGCAGATCCGAACGCCTGAATGTTGCACTCGAGCGGTGCGGGGGCGCGTGGCCTGAGCGATTGCGGAGCATAATTGAGCTGAGCAAACGGCTTGAGTTCCCACGAACAGCGGGATGCGAGCAGTTGGCACACTATCTGCATGGTACTGCTCCGTACAGGTAGCACCGTGGTCTTCATGTTCTCTCCCTTGAACCCTGGCGCGAATCAAGCAATACCTGTAATTTTTGGGCACTTCCGACCTGCACCGCGCCAGCGGTGCAGGATTTTTAAGATTCCAGTTGCTTTGAGTGATCACACAGCGTAGCCAGATCGACGCCTCTGAAGGCCTTGTTCTCCTTCATGACCACATAGGAATTGATGGTGACCTGATATCGACTGCTTCCGACCAGCTGATCGTTGATTTCAACATACCGCCTCATGTCCGCGCAGATGACCTTCAAAAGGAAGTCTGACTCGCCGCTAACGGTATAGCATTCGACCACTTCGGGGATTGATTCGATCAGGTCCTCAAACGCGTTGAAGTCCTCCTGGGTGTGGTTCTTAACCGAAATAGTCGCTAGGCAAATGATGTGGCGGGCGATACTGCCAAGATTGAGATGAGCCTGATAGTAAGATATGACGCCAGCCTGATCCAGCCTCCGGACTCTCTGCAGGCAGGAACTTGGCGACAAGTTAACCCTTTCCGCCAGATTTTGGTTAGTGATTCGCCCGTCTTTCTGCAAGGTCTGCAGAATGCGCAGATCAATTTCGTCTAACTTGGTATTCTTCACTCTTATCCGCCCTACGGTCGATGACAATTACATGACGCCGAACGTTATGCCCCGAATTTTATTCGGTTTAGCGTTAAAATGAAAACAGCCTATTTATCAAGATATAAAAACACCATATCTCTTTCGGCGAGGGGTCTGATACGCTATAGGCCTCAGGAAATTCGATGGAGAGTCAACCATGCAAGCTGCGACGCAGAGTGATTCTGGCAACAGTGCGACATTCAGTGAGCGTGATGCGCTGTGGCCGAACTACAGCCCACCGCGGGATCTGGTATTTACGCACGGCCTGGGCACTGAACTTTACACTGAAAGTGGCGAAACTTACCTCGACTTTTTAAGTGGGATCGCAGTAACTGCCTTTGGTCATTCTCACCCGCATTTGATTGAGGCACTTGGTGCGCAGTCGAAAAAGCTCTGGCATGTGTCAAATGTCTTCCGAATTCCCGAAGCAGAGAAATTGGCCAGGAGACTGGCGGAAGCTAGCTTTGCCGATCGTCTATTTTTTGCCAACTCAGGCACTGAGGCCATTGAAGCAAGTATCAAGGCAGTGAGGGGATATCAGGCCGCTGTCGGCAGGCCCGAGCGGCACCGAATTATTGGCATGAGTGACAGTTTTCATGGTCGAACTATTGCCGCAGTTGCGGCCTCCGGTAATCCCTCGTATGTGCAGAATTTTGCGCCGACTGATCACGGGTTTGACCATATAGCCTGGGGCGATATGGCCGCTCTGGATGCGGCCATCACTGATAATACGGCGGGGGTCATTGTTGAAACCGTGCAGGGTGAAGGAGGCATTCGGCCTCTCACTTCGGAGATGCTAAGCCACATCAGACAGGTTTGCGATGCCCAGGGTCTGCTACTTATCTTGGATGAGGTTCAGTGCGGGATAGGGCGAAGTGGTAAGCTGTTTGCCTATGAAACGTTCGGCATCGAGCCGGACATCCTGGCTTCCGCCAAGGGTCTTGGCGGGGGTTTCCCTATCGGAGCCTGTCTGGTTTCGGAAAAAGTCGGACAGCATATGGTGTTGGGCACACACGGCAGCACGTTTGGCGGTAACCCGCTGGCGGCGGCGGTGGGCAATGCAGTGCTGGATCTGGTCTTCGAGCCGGGCCTTTTAGAAAATGTGCAGAAGCAGGCCGAAACCTTGCGGGCCGGTTTAGAAGAGCTGGTGAGTGAGTGTCCTGCAGTCCTCTCGAAGGTGAGCGGCCTGGGGCTGATGATCGGGGCGAGATGTGAAATTCCCAACGTCGAATTGATGACAGCGCTGCGTCAGAACAGGCTGCTCGTCGGCCGGGCGGGCGACAACATGATTCGGCTCCTGCCTCCGCTGAATGTTTCTGACGAGCATGTGACTCAAGCACTCGACATTCTCAGACAGGAAGTAAGGAGACTGCATCAGTCCTGAAGTGCAGTTCTAATTCTGAGGTCTGAGTATTCTTACTATGTTAATCCGTAGCGCTAAAGCTGATGATCTGAATGAATTGCTGCAGCTCTCGGCTGCGCTGCCGCCTGGTATGACCTCCATGCCCTTCGAAAAAAGCACCTGGGTCAAAAAGCTGGAAGCTATAGATGCGAGCTTAAAAGAGTCGCCGGACCCGACGCAAGAGCGTGTCTATCTTCTAGTAATGGAGGATCTGAATTCCGGGCGCATCGTCGGTACAGCAGGGGTTGTAGCCGGTGTGGGTCTGACTCGCCCCTTTTACAATTACAAACTGAGTAAAGACTTCAAGGTATCTGAGGCGCTGGACATCAAGGTAACAAGCAACCTGTTGAACCTCGTTAACGATTTCATGGGTGAGACCGAACTGGTTTCGCTTTTCCTGTTGCC
>JASMER010000215.1 GCA_030752195.1 Gammaproteobacteria bacterium | reverse complement strand
GGCGGTAAGCGCTTCTATTGATGTCATCCTGGTATTCGTCCGGTCATCACAGTCCTTCACCTAAGGTAATGAGCCCAGCATTTTTCAGCGCAGCCTCCCTTGCCTGCAGCCAGCCTTTTTCAAAAGCCTGATAACCTTCGGGGGCGTTCGGCAAGTATGACTGCCAAGCGTCCTGCAACACCTGCTGCCGATGCAAATTGGCCTGATTTATTTTTTCAGCAGATTCTGTCCAAACACCGATCTCCTTGAAGTATCGTATTGCCCCGGGATGATAAGGCACGAAGGCCTGATCAAATTTCTGGCGATCAATAGACCACCCGTTAGCGCCAGGTGCATTCCCTTTGTATTCATTGAAGTGCTCCAGCATGACTTTCACCATGCTGTAAACCAGCCTATCGTCAGTCTCAGCCAGAGCAACCAGGAAAGGGTACGCAGAGGAAAACACCTGTATTCCATCTCCGGAAATAGTCGGACCTTCAACAGCCATATGAGGCACATACCAGGGTAATCTGGCCCGCACACGCGCCACAGCCTCAGGGTCGTCATGCGGCAACTCCGGCCATCGCAAACCCCTCGGCGAGGCTTCGAGCCGCAAAAAAGGTGGCGAGTTGCAGGCACCGCCAGCAGCATCAGCTCGATCGTTTAATACCGCATCGATTGAGCCGTTATACCCACCAACCTCAACAGGAATTACATCATCCCAGGTCAGATTTGCGTAAGCGAGTAACGCGGCTGTTGCATTATTCAGAGACGGCGCACCCTGCACGAAGGTCATGCGCTTACCCTTCATGTCAGCCATACTTCTAATGTCGGCATCTGCTGCTGTCGCAATGCTATAAGAACAAGCATCGGAGTAATTAGACAGCATGGCCCGAACCGGCTGTGGTCCCCAGATTTTGGAGGCGAAATTTAACACACCCTCCTGCGCGTAGACGGACTCAGAGCCACCTGCTGAAAAATGCACGCGCTCGGCCCGGAGAGTGGCGAGGCGTGACACGTCATTTCGCCCGGGAATCACTCTCAGGTTGGTGCTATATTGGCGCTGAAGAATATTACCGATGGCGACGGCCTGACTGTAACCACCCGTCCCTGTTGGATAAGCTGACCAGGCAATGGTTTTAGGAAATTGAATATCACCGGCAGAACTTTGTGCCGAAGCAGTCAGAGGTAAAGCGCAAAGGAATAATAAAACCCCGGGCAAACCAGAGCCGGCAAGAAACTTCCTCATACCCTACCCCATTATTATTTTGATTGAGAATAACCCACGACGTATCGCTTGGCTACAGGGTGTGGCCTGCGTCATGGGTGAACTACGCACAGGACAAAGTCGAAAAGTTCAGGGAGAGACAGTTACATTGACATTCTGATAGGTGAACAGCGAACCATCACTAGCAATGCCTCGCAGCACATAATCTCCCGGCCTGTCGAACACGACCGTTGAATTCCAGATATTGCCCTCGGGAGGCTCCGGAATTGTGAATGGCGGTGACCATGGCGAATTCGCGTAGACGCGCGTGTCCGTATAGGTCTTCATCTGAACCGGTTCGAAACTTGCAGCGCTTTCCGGACCCCTGTAGACCGACCAGGAGAACCGCAGGCCCGGTCCTGACGAGGCGACAATGGAAGAAGGGGGCCGATAGATTTGCTCCGGTGTTCGCGGTGGCGGACGATTGGAGCGAGCCGGGAAGTCATCGGGGTCATTAGCGTAAACCGACAGAGACACCGGCTCGCCGACGCGTGCAGAACGATAGTTATCACCCCGCACTTCCAACTCAGGCGCGATGTTGGATCGCAAACGGTCATCCAGACTCCCGAATGCCCCACCCACTTCGGTTGAGATCACCTGCGCATCAATTCGATAGTCTGGATACAAACTGCCAAACGCGCGGGCCACCCGACCCTGTGTCTTCAGCGTCCATATAACTTCCTTTTCGCCAAAATTTGCTGGCACATCAATAGTGAACAGAAAAGGATTCCTTCGGGGATAAAAGTGTGTCGGCTGCCCCATGTCAGAAGCATCAGCATCGTATCCATCAAGTTCAAGATCATCAAGATCGCCTGCCTCGACTACCGAGAAATAATTGCGCGGACCTATGGGAATATCGAACTGTTGCTGCCAATTAGTGTTCATATATCCAAAAAAAAGCTTAAAGGTGCCATCTGCATTTGGCCACCATCCTTCGTAAGCAGGCGAAACGACATCGCCCTTTAGAACCATGCGTCGCTCCTGAGCGACGGTGGCTGGGATAGAACCGAAAGTTACAGCGACGCAGATCCAGATCGTCAAGCTGAGCAAAGCTGCTCTAGTCATCGCTACTGGCTCCTTCACCATACTCTGGTACTGGAGCCCAACACAGTGGGCAACCGACGTCATAGTCATTACGATCTTTCATCTGCTCTCTGCGCACTGACATCTCTTCCTGAAACTGCTCTTCGGTCATCGTGACCGAATAGCCAAGATCAATAAACATATTCGAAACCGAACGTCGACCTCCACCTGCCCAGTTGCGGGAATCAGCCAGATTCGGATTGGCGTCTGTGGTATCCATGAATGCGATCGTTCTGAGTACCGTTCCTTTCGGCAAAAGTGGTGCCCTATCCTCTTTGTAAATATATTGCTTCACCCAATTGTGGTCGTATCCAACGCAGTTCAGGGTAAAAATATTATGGCCCCATATCGCTTCCAAGCACATGCGAACACCGGGAGCATGGAGATGAGGTTCAAAGGCCATAATTTTTGTGTGTTCCTGCAGGACTACGTAATTCGATAGCTCCTGATTAGCACGATTGGGCACCACGTCAAGGTCGATACCGTTTCCGGTTCGCGGACCACGACGGGAATACTTTGGCGCATAGCCCCGAGGAAAAAACGTAATGCCAAATTCCAGATGTCCGGTTGTCTCCCGGCCATTTGAATGCATATGCGCGGCTCTTAGATGTAGCGCTGACCCCGCTTGCAACAAGCGTCCAGCTGACTCCGGGAAAACGTCTGCATTCCGTCCTACTTCGTGGATAGGCCAACTTATTGAAGTATCCGGCAAGATGTAGGATCCGTCTTCACTGAGCACGCCACTTTGATAAGTCATGTGATGAAAGATATAGCGCCCACCAACAGTGCTGGAACCA
>JASMER010000214.1 GCA_030752195.1 Gammaproteobacteria bacterium | reverse complement strand
CGAACTGAGGCACGACAAAAACCAGCAGCAGGAATACCGAGGTCACTCCGGTAATCAGCAGCACCGTCGGATAAATCATGGCGGAAATGACCGCCTGCCGGGTTCGGACCGAGGTATCGAGAAACTCAGCCAAGTCAGGCAGCAGCTCATGCAGAATGCCGCCTTCTTCGCCGGCGCGCACTATGTTGACGTACATCTTAGTGAACACCTGCGGATGGGACTCCATGGCCTCAGCAAGACTGCGCCCTTCCTTGACGTCCTTCAGCAGCTGCAGCACCAGCTCGCGCATGGCTGCCGATTCCGTAATGCCGTCCAGCAGACGCAGGGCCTTGTCTAGCGGGACCCGGGCTTCCACCAGGGTGCACAGACCGCTGGTGAAATCTAGCAGATCCGCATTGGAAATCTTCTTACGGCGCAACAACTCAGTTCCAGGCCGCGTCCGGTGAATCTTTACTGGTGTCAGATTGCGGCCTTTCAGGATGTGCACGGCCTCCCGCTCGGATTCCGCGTATAGCTGTCCGTTCTCGACCTTGCCGGCTTGATCGAAAGCCTGATATTTGAAAACCGGTGAACTCATAGGGCGCGCGTGACCCTCACGACTTCTTCCGGCGTGGTCAAACCAACTTTAAGCTTGTCCAGTGCGTCCTCTCGCAGCGTCCGCATGCCTGCGCTAGTAGCCTCATTGCAAATCACATTTGCATCGGCGCCAGACGCAACATGATGCCGGATAGCATCACTCATCAACAGCAACTCATACAGCCCCACGCGACCGCGATAGCCGGTGTGCCCACAGGATTCGCAGCCATGTCCGCGGTTGATCTCTGGGCATTCCTCACGGGTAATCTGCAGCACCGCAAGCTCATCCGCACTTATCGGGCCAGTGCTTGCGCAGTCGGTGCAGACCCGGCGCACTAGCCGCTGGGCCTGAATTGCCAGCAGGCTGGAACTGATCAGGTAACCTTCCACGCCCATGTCTTGCAGGCGGGTAACCGCGCCAGCAGCATCGTTGGTGTGCAGGGTTGAAAACACCAGGTGACCGGTGAGCGCCGACTCAATGGCAATCTCGGCGGTTTCATGGTCGCGAATCTCGCCCACCATGAGCACGTCCGGGTCCTGACGCACAATCGAGCGCAGCCCCGCCGCAAAGCTGAGTCCGATGCTTGCGTTGGCCTGAATTTGGGTAATGCCATCAAGCTGGTATTCCACCGGATCTTCCACGGTGATGATCTTCTGCTTCTCGGAGTTGATTTTTTCAAGCGTGGCATACAGCGTCGTAGTCTTTCCGCTACCGGTCGGACCGGTGATCAGGATCATTCCGTGGGGCTGAGTGATGACACTCTGGTAATCTTTGAGAATGCTCTTAGGCATACCAAGTGCAGCAAGCTCAACGGCCGTGTCGCTGCGATCAAGAATACGCAGCACCACCGACTCACCGTGCACACCGGGCAAAGTGGAGAGGCGCATGTCAAGCTGATTGCTGCCAAGCTGGTAGTCAATACGCCCGTCCTGCGGCAGGCGCTTTTCGCCGATGTCGAGCCTGGCCATCAACTTCAGGCGAGAGGCCACGGCAGTATGAATTTTCACCGGCAACTTTTCAATGCGGGTCATGATGCCGTCGACCCGGCAGCGCACGTTCAGAGAGTGCTCGTTAGGTTCAAAGTGAATGTCGCTGGCGTTTAGATCTAGCGCGCGGGCGAACAAGTGATTAACCAGCCGAATAATGGGCGCATCTGATGCCAGATCAAGCAGTACATCATCGTCTTCAAATCCCGATACAAAGTCCTCTTCTTCCGACCCCTCGAGTTGGGGTGACAGTTCTGCGCGCCAGTGCTTAAGAAGACGTCTGACCTGATCGTCATCGCTCAGCTCAAACCTAACCGAACGGTCAACAATGAACCGAATCCGTGTCCGCAGTGCCAGGCTGGGCAGCTGATTGCACAGCAGCCGACCGCTGCTGTCGAAATCCATTGCAGGAGCAATGCCGACCGGCTCCAGCAGCTGACTGAAAACCAGCAACGTCATCTGAAACGGCGCTTCGGTCACCGGGCCCTCTGCAATGGTAGCAACCGTGCGATTACCGGTCATTGCCCACCTCCCCGGCTGGTATTTTCCGCAAAACCCACGACGGTGATCGAGCCGTTGTACTGATTACGACTGCGGCTCAGGCTGAAATCTCTGACCCGCAGACGGGGCTCTGAGTGCTCGAGCAGTCTCAGAAAAGTAATCGTGTTACCGGCATCATCAGTCCGGAATGACATTTCCTGGCTGACCATCAACCAGTCGTCCGCCTCCAGGCTGTCCGCCAGCCGGGTAGAACTCACGCTTAGGCCAGAGTCGCGGGCATGCTTGGACAGATCACGCTGCAGGTTAGCCTCCACCAAAGGAACGGTTGCACCAATGAAGATCTGGTTTTCAACCAGGGCCTGCTGCACCTCTGCCTCAATGCGGCGGTCGCGCCAAAGAAGCGAATCCTCGATCAGACGTGCTTCTCGCTCGACCGCGAGCAACACATTCTCAATCTCGGCATTGCGGCGCTCATACAGCCCCTGTACAGCAGGCAAAATCTGCGTTGCAATGAACACCACGCCCACCAGACCGGCGAGTATCATAATCCTTTGCTCTCTTACACTAATAGCCATCGCTCAAACCGTTAAGTCTCATCCGGAAAATGGCGCACCCGATAGGCCTCGAAGTTCACCGTTGCCAGGCGCAGATCAATGTAATAACGCGTGTTACTGGTCGCCCTCGAGAACACCACTTCGGTAAACAGCGGGTCCTGTTCCAATTTCTGCAGAATCGCTTGTGGGTCGGAACTGGTACCCTGAATACGAATCAGACCTTCCGACAGCTCCAGAGAAGACAGTTGCTCACCGGCCAACACCTCCTGCAGCCCGAACATGGCGGCAGCAACGTCCTGCTGAGGGAATTCATTGATGGCGCCCCAGCGATTTTCAAACTTGACCACCACCGCTTGATCCTGCCGAGCCTCCACCGATAGTTCGCGGTTAAACTCCAGCAGGGCTTCAGTCTTCTGCAGCTCAAAGCTCTGAGCGAGAAAGGGCGAAGCCGCAAGACCCAGCAGCCCGACCAGCAGAGCTGCAGCGATTTTCAGCTGCCTACGTTGCGTGCGCCGTCTACT
>JASMER010000213.1 GCA_030752195.1 Gammaproteobacteria bacterium | reverse complement strand
AAAAAGACAATTTCGAAATAAATTTTCCAGATCTATCCAAACTGCCTGCAGGCCACGTAATTCGTACCTTCCAATCTGATCAATAAATGCCCTGCACTTCCCTCGAAGGCCTTTTTTGGCGCTGTTTTTTCTAGGATCCGTCAACATAGCGTATGCGTTTGATGTACACAACCGGAGAATGCGTAATTCAGGTTCTATTACTGAGCTAGGGGCGGGGTAATTTAACCAGATGGAACAGCTTCTTTCCTCTTTTCAAGATCAGATACTGCCCGTGCAGGGCCTGCGAACCGGTGAGTTCAACATCCGCCTCTGAAACCACCTCCCCGTTGACGCTCACGGCCTTGTTGCTGATGAACTCTCGGGCCATCTTGTTCGATTTTGCCAGTTCGGTTCGCACGAGCGCATCAACAAGTCCCACAGGCAGTGCCTCGAATTGCGTGCAGGGCAGGCCATCCAACTCCAGCTGGGCCAGATCGCTTTCGGTCAGGCGGCCAATATCACCGGAAAACAACGCCTGACTGATACGCGCCGCCGCGGTATAGCCTTCCTCACCATGCACCAGCCGGGTGGCTTCCCGGGCCAGAATACCCTGGGCCTCTGGCCGACCCTGGGCTTCGCGATCACTGCGCTCTATCTCTTCAATCTCGACTGTGGACAGAAAAGTGAAATAGCGCAGAAATGTGTAAACATCCGCATCTGCGACGTTGAGCCAGAACTGATAAAACGCATAGGGCGAGGTTTTTGTGGGACTGATCCAGATGGTGCCGGATTCAGTCTTGCCAAATTTACTGCCGTCGGATTTGGTCACCAGTGGCGTTGTTACCCCGAAGACCTGCTGCTGATGCATGCGGCGGGTCAGATCAATACCGCCGGTAATGTTGCCCCACTGATCGCTCCCGCCGACCTGAACCGAGCAGCTATAACGCTTGTTCAATTCAGAGAAATCGTACGACTGCAGGAGCATATAGCTGAATTCAGTGAATGAGATACCCTCACCTTCTCGATCGATGCGCTGCTTGACCGAATCTTTCTGAATCATAGCGTTAACTGAGAAGTGCTTGCCCACATCACGCAAAAAACCCAGCACGTCATAGTCCCGAGTCCAATCAAGATTGTTGGCCAAAATGGCAGAATTGCTACCACAATTAAAATCCAGAAATCGGCCCAGTTGCGGCTTTAGTTGCTCGACCCAGGACTCAACCAGATCTGTCGAGTTCAGACTGCGCTCGCTGGATTTGAAGCTTGGGTCACCGATGAGGCCCGTCGCACCACCGACCAGCGCAATTGGCTGATGCCCTGCCATTTGAAAGCGTTTAAGCACCAGAAGAGGCACCATGCTGCCCACATGAAGGCTCTCAGCGGTCGGATCGAAGCCGCAATACACCGTGCGACTGCCGGAGAGCAAATGCTCCCTGGCACCTTCTCCTCCCGCCAACTGAACCAGCAGATCGCGATCTTCCAGATCGGCAATGATATCGGTAAGAGATTCGGTCATGTATTTTCTAAATCCTCAGTATGGTCAGGCATGCGCCGAACATGCGAGTGTGCATGCCAAACAGCTCCGACGAATCGCAGGGATATTACACTAATGTCACGTGTTTCGGGGAAAATCGGCGAAGCTGACTAGGAATGCGCCGGCCTATTGCTATAATGCGGCGCCACGCGGGGCCCGACTCTGCGCTTAGCCAAAGCCCGGAGTGGTGCCGAGATTCAGAATCATCAAAAAAGAAGTACCGATATGCATCTTGTTGACGTCGCAAAGCAGTTCCTCCAGCGTTACTACCCGCAGAAACACCTCAGGGTCGCGGCTGGCTTGGCGGTAATCACTACTGTCCTACTGCTACTGCCTGAACCAGACGGGTCAGCTGTCACAGATCAAGAGCGCCTTACCATCCCGGTAGCGACTGGCTCTCAGCGTGACGTGTCAACGGTTAGCGCAGCGGACGTCGACATCAGTGACTCCGAGATCGAAGGTTTCGCTGCTGGTAGTCATACGGCCGCTCCGTCTGACACGGTGACCTGGCAAAACGTCGTCGTGAGAAACGGAGACAATCTCTCCGCCATTTTCAAACGGTTGGGTCTGAGCGATCAGGATATGTTCCGGGTACTGAACAGCGGCGAGGAAGCCGCCGTGTTCGATCGACTATTTCCGGGCTATCAGCTCGATTTCATGATGCCGACGGCCGGCGAACTTACACAGTTGAGGGTGCTTATATCTCCGCTGGAAGGCTTCATGTTCACCCGCAACGATCAAGGCTATACCGTTGAGCCAATAGTCAAGGTCGCAGACCTCGTTAAAGCGTTTCGGGTTGGCACTGTCTCCGACAGTCTGTTTATGGCCGGCCAAAAAGAGAATATTCCAGCGGAACACATCATGGAAATGGCAAATATCTTTGGCGGTGTCATCGACTTCATACTTGATCCGAGGCAGGGGGACCAGTTCAGCATCCTCTACGACGAGCAATACCTGGATGGCGAATACATCGGACACGGCGCTATTCTGGCGACCCAGTATATAAACAATGACGAGGTATTTACTGCCATTCGCTACACTAACGAGGAAGGTGAAGCCGGTTATTATTCGCCGGAAGGTGAAAGCATGCGCAAAGCATTCCTGCGCAGCCCCTTGGACGTCTTTCGAATCAGCTCAAACTTTAATCCGCGTCGGCAGCACCCCATTCTCAATACCATTCGGGCACACAAAGGCACTGACTATGCTGCGCCGACTGGCACACCGGTACGCGCCACCAGTCATGGTAGTGTAACCTGGGCAGCGCGCAAAGGTTCGTTTGGCAACCTGGTTGTGGTCAAACATGAAGGCGGATTCGAAACTAAATATGCCCATCTGTCGCGCTACGCCGTGCGAAAAGGAGAAAAAGTACGACAGGGCGAAGTCATCGGCTATGTTGGTGCCACCGGAGGCGCCACCGGCCCGCATTTGCATTATGAGTTTCTGATGAATGACGTCCATCAGAACCCGCGAACGATACTCGACAGATTGCCAAAGGCGGTGTCCATAGAGCCAGGAGAAATGGATCGGTTCCGGTCCAAGACCGCCCGGCTGCTCGACCATTTTCAGAATCTCAACAGCATCCAACTTTTCAGCCTCAATCAGCCCAGCGCGGACTGAACCGGCATGTC
>JASMER010000212.1 GCA_030752195.1 Gammaproteobacteria bacterium | reverse complement strand
TATGATCCGATTGTTGGCTCGCTGCTCTTTGACATGCGCTGCCCAGCCGGTGAGTCTGGACATAACAAATATCGGGGTAAAAAGTTTGGTCGGGATGCCCATGAAGTGGTAAGCGGATGCATGAAAGAAGTCTGCGTTGCAGAACAGGCGCTTCTCACGCCACATGACTTCCTCACAGCGCACAGAAACTGGATACAGCACCGTGTCACCCACCGAATCCGCGAGCTTTTCCGCCCATTGCTTGATGATCACATTACGAGGGTCTGATTCCCGGTAGATTGCATGGCCAAAACCCATGATTTTTTCCTTGCGCGCTAACATCCCCAGCAGAGCTTCCTCAGCTTCGTCTGGCGATTGCCAGGTCTGGATCATCTCCATAGCGGCTTCGTTGGCGCCTCCATGGAGTGGGCCTCTCAGGCTGCCTATGGCGCCTGCGATACAGCTGTGTAGGTCAGACAGCGTTGACGCGCAGACTCTCGCGGTAAAGGTTGAGGCATTGAATTCATGCTCTGCATAGAGGATCAAAGAAGTATTCATCACCTGACTGAACAGGTCTGAAGCTCGCTGACCGGACAGCATGTGTAAAAAATGCGCGCCGATCGACGGGTCGTCCAGCTCGGTCTCTATCCGTTTCCCATGATGAGAAAAACTGTACCAATAACAAATAATTGCAGGAAGAAGCGCAAGTAGTCTATCGATGGCCTCGTCCTGTTGCTGGAAATCCGTCTCGGTTTCCAGATTGCCTAGTACTGAGCAGCCGGTGCGCATCACATCCATGGGATGCGCGCTCGCCGGCAGACGTTCGAGGACGTCCTTCAGCGCCTCTGGCAGCCGTCGGTTTTGAATGATTTTGGTGAGGTACTCTTCCAGTTCTCTCTGATTCGGTAAATAGCCCTGTAACAGCAGGAACGCAACTTCTTCGAAACTGGCGTTCTCAGCAAGAACGCTGATATCAAAGCCGCGGTAAGTTAATCCGGTACCCGACTTACCCACTGTGCACAACGCGGTTGCTCCGGCTACCTGGCCACGAAGGCCTGCACCGCCAAGTTTCTTGTCTACCATCGATCACTCCATCGATAGAATCGTTAACTTTTGTCTCTTAAACAATTGATTTAAATAGTTTAATTCTCGAACAGCTTGTCCAGTTTTTGTTCGTAGGCATGATAGCCTAAAACCTCATAGAGTTGTTCCCGGGTCTGCATGCCCGGCACGACTGACATCTGATCCCCATTGGTGGCTATCGCCTGATAGACCTCTTCAGCCGCTTTGCTCATTGCTCTGAAGGCGCTAAGCGGGTAGAGCGCCATGGCAACACCGGCCTTACCTAGGGTCTCGCAGTTGAACAGGGGCGTTTTACCGAACTCGGTAATATTGGCCAGTATCGGGACGTCCAGAGCATTGCTAAACTGCTGATATTGCTCTATTTCCAGGATCGCCTCCGGAAATATGGCGTCAGCACCGGATTCAGCGCAGGCGATTGCGCGCTCGATCGCCGCATCAATGCCCTCAACGGCCAGTGCGTCTGTCCTAGCCATGATGACAAAGTCGCCGTCCTGTTTTGCATCTGCCGCCGCCTTTATGCGGTCAACCATCTCAGCCTGGCTGACAATGGATTTATTGGGCCGATGGCCACAGCGCTTTTGGGATACCTGGTCTTCAATGTGGACCGCTGCAGCCCCTGCCTTTTCCATCGCCGTGATCGTTCGCGCGATATTAAAGGCGCCGCCCCATCCTGTATCGATATCCACGAGCAGCGGGAGCTGACTCGCATTGGTGATGCGTTCCACATCAGCAATCACGTCATTGAGGCTGGTGATACCCAGGTCAGGCAGTCCATACGACGCGTTGGCTACTCCACCGCCGCTCAGGTAGATGGCCTGATGACCGGCTTTCTCCGCCTGAATGGCGCAGTAGGCGTTAATGGTGCCCACGATCTGAAGAGGGTGGTTGGCTTCGAGTGCAAGCCTGAAGCGCTTGCCGGCGCTCGTGTTGGTCATAGCATTTCCTTAAATTTAATGCCTATCGATTTGATTTAATTGAAAAAGCCTAATCTTATTATGGTTGACATACCGCGTGGATTATCCGTCAAGCGGCGCTGGCGCATCTAACGTACTTACGTCCGAAATGCAGGCATCCCGTGAAGCCAGCTACCATAATCAGCAGTTCTGTCAGCCGTGAGCAGCCATGTGCTGGATCACACCGGGCTTTCGGCTCTCAACTTTGGAGATCGTGTAGTTGTATTTTGTTGCACTCGGATCGATGTCGGCAGCCTCTAAGATGGCGGCTTCCAGATCCGCATGGGCCGCTTGCTCAGTCAGGTAGGGGCCAGAGATCCTGACTTGCAGTGACGGATCATTCGGGGCGGTGGCGACGATATAAAAATTTTCTGCATTCACGAGTGGGAACCATGAGCCGGCACTTAACTGTATTCGCGGTTGCACCACTGGCCGGGCAATTCGCAGGTGACGGGCTGCTCTCAAGGGCTGTATCGGCCGCGTATTAAAAACCAACAGCCGGATGAACACAAGTCACAGTGCAGAGGTTTTCGTCAGAGAAGTCCTTCAAGTGTGTCAGGTCTGTCTCAGGTGGGTCAGTTCTGTTGCCGTGTGGCTATCTAGCCAGAAATTTTGAAGGCAACAACTGTGAAGCGTGTTTCTTTGAGGGAAGGCTCAGATGTGGTCGGTTGGAATTGTTCTGGGGGTTCTAGCACTTCGTGCCAGGCTGGTCCAGGATGCGCAATTGTGATTCCAAATCGAATAATTTGCCGGCAATGCGCCGCGCATTGACCGTGTACTCTCCTGATTCAATTCTGCGATGCACCTCAACAATTTTCGCAGGATCAAGGATGCATTCCTGTGCGATCTCATGCTCGGCATCACTTTTCCCCGAATTCGGGCTTGATTCCTTGCTAGTTTGGTCTGATTTGTGACCTTTTTTGTTTACGGTCATTGTTCGCGTGCTGATTTGTAGTGTTTCTCGCAAGGGCCCCGATCAAGCGACCTAGCCTGCTTGAGCTGTACGGCTGCTGCCTGGATTCAGGGCAAGCGTTGCCGGTGCCACCCGTCTAGGATATAGCGTCTCATTAATAAATATCTTTAAGGGGAAGCCGTTTTCTCTGTTTGTCTATAGTCTGACTAAACACTCCTTTATCCCA
>JASMER010000211.1 GCA_030752195.1 Gammaproteobacteria bacterium | reverse complement strand
TTCCAACATTCTTAACCTGCTCGTCGTTCTACCCTTCCCGGGGCTGCTTAGCTCGGGGAGCATTGAAGCAGAACTTTTTTACCGAGACTATGTCAGCGTGCTTATCCTCACGCTTCTGCTGGCTTATTTTTGCTATCGTAGCGCAAGGGGCAATCACAGGATCGGCAGATTCAGCGGGGCCTTGTTCTTGTTAATTTACTGCGGCTGGTTTACGGTGATGGTCCTTCAGGTTCAGCGTACCGCCGGCGTCTAGGACGCCAGGCGCGGTAATCACACATTATATGACCACAGACAGTAAACTGCGCTCCAGCGCCCTACGGACCATTGACATTGAGAGTCAATCAATTTTGGAGCTAAAAACCCGGATTGACTCTGAATTCGAGGGTGCCTGTGAACTCATCATGACCAGTTCAGGTCGGGTAGCAGTACTCGGTATCGGCAAATCCGGACATATCGGCCGAAAGATCGCAGCGACCCTCGCCAGCACAGGCACACCAGCTGTGTTCGTTCATCCTGCGGAGGCGGGTCACGGAGATTTGGGAATGATCACTGAGCAAGACGTTGTGGTGGCAATCTCTAATTCCGGTACCACCGAAGAAATCATCAACCTTCTGCCTGTCCTGAAGCGCAAAGGCATTGCATTGATCGGTCTCACCGGTGCAACAGAATCACCGCTGGCACACGAATGTCGTCATGTCCTTGACGTTGGCGTGAAAGAGGAAGCCTGCCCGCTGGGCCTGGCACCCACTTCAAGCACAACAGCCGCTTTGGTGATGGGCGATGCGTTGGCAATGGCTCTTCTCGAAGCTCGGGGGTTCACGGAGGATGATTTCGCCATTTCGCACCCTGGAGGGAAGCTGGGCCGAAAACTACTCGTAAAAGTAGAGGACATCATGCACAGAGGAGACTCAATACCCAGAGTCACTTCCGATATGAGCCTGGCTGACGCACTAGTCGAAATGAGCCGAAAGGGTTTTGGGATGACCACCATAGTAGATGGAGAGGCATGTATCGGCGTCTTTACCGACGGGGATCTCCGACGCTGCCTGGATGCAGGTAAGAATCTTCACACTACCAGAGTCTCAGACGTCATGTCGGCAAAATTTAAGCACATTTTTGCCAGCGCCCTAGCAGCAGAAGCCGCGAATATCATGCAGAAGTCTCAGGTCTATGTTCTTATCGTCACCGATTCAGATCACAGACTATCAGGCATTCTGAAAATGCATGATTTGCTCCAAGCTAACGTTGTCTGACCACACCTTTCCCCGAACCCTTGACGCATGAGATTCAATACAGAAGAAGACAAAATCCGAGTCCTCGCCTCCCAGATTTCAGTATTATTACTGGACGTTGATGGAGTGCTTACGGACGGTAAACTGCTGTTCTCAAGTTCAGGAGAGGAGCTTAAAGCATTCTGCTCACTGGATGGTCACGGAATCAAAATGCTTTTAAGAGCTGGCGTGCAGGTTGGCATCATTACCGGTAGGACTTCTACTATCGTGAAAAACCGTTGCCGAGATCTTGGGATTACGCTGGTTCTTCAGGGACAGGAAGACAAAGCTGCGGCTTTAAATTCGATCCTCGTCGCGCAAAATTTTGATCTGCGGCGAGTAGCTTACGTCGGAGACGATCTCCCTGACTGGCCTGTCCTGAAGCAGGTTGGATTGAGTTTTTCAGTGCCCTTCGGACACCCGTTTATTACCGAACGAGTGGCTGCCGTTGCTGATTTTCCCGCAGGCGGAGGGGCCGTCAGAGAGATCTGCGACTTTCTGCTTGAGGCGCGGGGTAGCGAGGCAGATTATCTCGCCTGAATTTCGTCTCCCTCAGCACTGGTTCCATCTAGGCGTTCCAAGTCCGTTTCATGATAACCTAACCACTTAGAGTGACGACGGCACGAGCTATGCATCGACCCTTTATCTATCTGACGATTATCGGCGTAGCTGGTGTGCTCTTATATTTTTCTCCCGATCTGACTCAGACACGGGAGGAAATAGGTGAGTATAGCGCGTCGACAGAGCTTGAGTTTGATGGCTACAGCGAAGGAATCAATACCGTTTTCTACAATGACAATGGCGAAGTAGACTACACGCTTCGTGCAATAAGGCAATTTCACTTGAAAGATCAGTCTTCACTTCTTGAGGAACCGCTCGTCCGCTTTTTTAAGAACGGTATATCTACATGGAATATCGTTGCCAAGTTAGGCCTCGTCCGCGGCAATACTTCGGACCCTGACAGGCTGATGGAAACCATCCAGCTCTCCGGGGACGTCGAGGTCCATCGCCTTGATGCTCATGGCAACCCAACCACGCTGTCAACTCAACGGCTCGACATAGACCCTAATCAGGAGACCCTGGCGACCCATGACACAGTTTACATGGTAACAGCCAGCATAACCCACACAGGACGGGGAATGTTCGCTGATTTGAATCGTGATGAAATTAACTTTCATTCGGATAACTCCGGACACTACGCGTCACAAGGAAATAATGCTGCCACCGAAAAATAGTCTCGCGCCCAACCTACTTCATTTGATCTTCTCGGCCATAGTTATGCTCCCGGGAATGCTAATGGCGGCCCAAAGCCAGAGTCCAGTCAACTGGAGCGCCGATGGCGAGCTGCTCGTCACTATTGAGAACAATCGCCGCATACTCAGGATGCAAGATAATGTCAGAATATCCCAGGACAGTATCAATATTTCCGGCAGTTCGGCCATTTTTGAATACACGCTTGACACTCAGGAATTGTTGCGAGTTACCGTACTCGGCACACCGGTCATATATTCTCAGGCGAGTGAAAGCAGCGCTGAGCCGGTGACAGGCAAAAGCGATACCCTCATCTTATATGATGACGAATTGACTGAGGACACGATCGTCGAAATGATCGGTAATGCATTCATCAATTCACCAAGTTCTACGATGAACTGCGCTTCAATTATCTACGTTACCGAGCGAGACTTGGTAAGAGAAGCGTTGGGTCCCTGCCAAGGGGCACTGACCTCTCAGAACGGCATGTAACCCATCATGTTAAGCGCGCACAACCTCGCAAAAAACTACAAAGGTAGGGATGTTGTGAAGGATGTCTCCATCGAGATCAGCCAGAGCCAGATCGTCGGCTTGCTCGGTCCTAATGGCGCCGGAAAAACCACTTGTTTCTACATAATCGTTGGTTTGATTCAAGC
>JASMER010000210.1 GCA_030752195.1 Gammaproteobacteria bacterium | reverse complement strand
CTTTCATCTCGATCTCGGTGCCAGCGCCAACCTTAATTACAGCCACGCCACCAGCCAGCTTCGCAACACGCTCCTGAAGCTTCTCGCGATCGTAGTCTGAAGAGGTCTCCTCGATCTGAGCGCGAATCTGGTTAACTCGACCTTCGATGTTGGCAGCCTCACCGGCCCCATCAATGATAGTGGTATTTTCCTTGCTGATTTGAACACGCTTGGCACTACCCAAATCCTCAACGGTTGCTCCCTCAAGGCTCAGACCGACCTCTTCGGAAATCACTGTTCCACCTGTAAGGATTGCGATATCTTCCAACATTGCCTTGCGACGGTCACCAAACCCCGGTGCTTTCACTGCAGCAACCTTGACGATGCCGCGCATGTTGTTGACTACCAGCGTTGCCAAAGCTTCGCCCTCCACGTCCTCGGCGACGACTAGCAGGGGACGACCGGCCTTCGCGACGCTCTCCAGCAGCGGCAACATGTCGCGAATATTTGAAATTTTCTTGTCAAACAAGAGTATCAGTGGGTTTTCAAGATCCGCCATCATGTTGTCTTGGTTATTGATGAAGTAAGCGGACAAGTACCCACGGTCAAACTGCATACCTTCGACTACGTCCAGCTCATTTTCCAGGCCGGAACCGTCTTCGACGGTAATAACTCCTTCTTTGCCGACCTTGTCCATGGCGTCAGCGATGATCTGCCCAACTTCGTTATCTGAATTTGCAGAAATGGTGCCAACCTGCGCAATAGACTTGGAGTCTTTGCAGGGGGTTGACAACTTTTTAACTTCCTCAACCATTGCTACAACGGCCTTATCAATGCCGCGCTTGAGGTCCATAGGGTTCATGCCGGCCGCAACAGACTTTAGCCCTTCGTTAAGGATCGATTGAGCCAGCACGGTCGCCGTGGTAGTGCCATCGCCGGCAACGTCAGAGGTCTGTGAGGCAACTTCCTTGACCATTTGCGCGCCCATGTTCTCGAACTTGTCTTCCAGTTCGATTTCCTTTGCCACCGAGACTCCGTCTTTTGTTACGGTGGGTGCCCCGAAGGACTTGTCGAGAACGACATTGCGTCCTTTCGGTCCGAGGGTTACTTTCACAGCATCTGCGAGTACATTCACCCCACCCAGAAGCTTTTGGCGAGCTGAGTCGCCGAATTTCACATCTTTCGCCATTTTTAACTATTCCTATCTGTAAAGATTATCCAGTGTTGGCTCGGTAAGTTCCGAGTGCCCTATGATTCGATTACGCCGAAGATTTCGCTTTCGTTAAGAATAAGCAATTCTTCGTCACCCACCTTTACGGTGTTGCTTGAGTACTTACCGAAGACGACCGTGTCTCCCACGCTGACGTCCACGGGCTGCGTATCTCCACCGTCCAGACGCTTGCCCGGCCCAACTGCAAGGACTTCACCTTGGGCCGGTTTCTCAGTCGCTGATCCGGGCAGGACTATGCCCCCGGCAGAGGTTGTTTCTTCTTCCATGCGTCGCACTACGACACGATCTTGTAAGGGGCGGATTTTCATTCTCAGTCACTCCTGAATCTAGAACAGAATTGAATATCTGGTTGATCGTCGGCCGCTACCGACTGGCCCAGATCGCTCTCCAATTTCTTACCCGAACTGCAAATTACGCAACGCGAGTGGATTAATTGCTGAAAGCGTAGATGGGGTTAATTAAGCAAAATTCAACAGCAAATGAAGCCTCTGCCTGAATTTTTTTAAAATTATTATGGAAGTATTTTTAAGCCGTTGTTTTTATTCGTTTTTATTTTCATTTTCTTCTCCGGCGCCATGCGTATTTCCCGCTTCCAGCAGGGGCTCTGATCCTGCCTTGCTGTATTCACCTTCGAATACCTGACCTTGGGGAGGCGTCCTGTTACCGAATACATCATCGGCCCGGGCTGAACCCTTGCGACGCGAAAATGACCCGAACCCAGCGGCCCGAACAACCCCGGCGGCAACCAGACGGCCGGCCAGCGGCCGCCGCACCGGCCCGGCAAGGCATAGAAAACCCAAGGTATCAGTCAAGAACCCCGGCGTAAGAAGCATGGCGCCGGCCGCGGCGAGCAGCATGCCCTCAATGATCTCCTGAGCTGGAAGCTGGCCCTGACGTATCCGCTCATTAGCCCGAAGCAAGGTGGAAAAGCCCTGTTGTTTCAGGACCTGCACCCCGATCACAGCGGTCAGAACAACCATCAGCAGAGTCTGAATACCCCCGATCCAATCAGCAACCTCAAACAGCAATAACATTTCCAACAACGGAACGAATATGAAGACAGTAAAAGCGAAAGGCATCAGAAATCCGGATTTACAAAAAACTAAACCCCTATCATGATGGCTCTATTTCAGACCTTCAACCGCAAAGGCATCCGCCAGATGAATAAAAGAGAAAGAATCTGGCAGGTGGTGAGCCGTATTCCGCGCGGTAAGGTCGCAACCTACGGGCAGGTAGCTCGCCTGGCTGATTTGCCCGGCTACGCTCGCTACGTGGGATACACGATGAAAATGCTGCCTAGCGGCAGCAAATTGCCCTGGTTTCGGGTAGTGAACTCAAAAGGCGAGCTTTCCTTCCCCAAGCACAGTGCGCAATATCGGACGCAGCAGGAAAAATTGGAAGCAGAGGGTGTTGTTTTCAGCGAGGGTAAGTTTTGCCTTCAGACTCACCAATGGGTGACTAACTGAAAATACCCTCGTCTGGCCGCCCGTCGACCTCTTAATCGCTTCAATTCCCAGACAATCAGGCAGCAACGGCCGAACCGGTCGCCTTACCCCAGGGTGCCACTTTAATTAGGAGCAACAGGCCGGGAGCCGCAAGGGCCATACAAACATAGAAGTACGAAGTATAACCAATGGCCTCGACAACAAAGCCTGAACCGGCACTGGCAAAAGTACGCGGCAGTACACTAATTGCGGTTAACAAAGCCAGCTGCGTCGCAGCGAATTCAGGTGCGGTGGACCGGGCAATGAAAGCGACCAGCGCCGCACTACCTAATCCCACTCCCACGTACTCTGCAAACAGCACTGCAGCCAGTACCCAATTATTTACTCCGATTTGAGAAAGCAGCGCGAATCCAAAAATTGTCGCAACTTGAACGAAACCAAAAATCCACAGGGCCCGGTTAATTCCAAGTTTCAGCATCCACACACCGCCAATTAAGCCGCCGGCTATGGACCCCCAAAGCCCAGCGTTT